>ANAW01000034.1:41364-57177 GCA_000340945.1 Nocardiopsis synnemataformans DSM 44143
CCCGCCTAGCCCTGCGTCACCACAGCGTCGTGGCGTCGTGGCGACCCTCACCCCCCGGGGAACCGCCGCGGCCGACAACGGCCGAAGCGCGCGGGAACCGGGCGGGGGCGCGCGCGGGAACCGGACGGGGGCGCGCGCGGGAACCGGACGGGGGTGCGCACGGGAACCGGATGGGGACGCGCACGAGGACCGCCCCGGGAGGACAGCGGCGCGCACCGCCCCGGCGGGGCGCCGTCCCGCCCGTTCCTCCCGAGGCTCAGGGCCGGTCCGCCGAGAAGATCGCGGTGCCGGGGATCATCCGGCCGCGCACAGGCCCCCAGCCGCCCCACACCCGCTCCAGCCCCTCGGGCCACTCCGGTTCGACCATGTCCCGCAGCACCAGGCCCGCGCGGGCAATCCCGCGCACCCAGTCGCCCACCGTGTGGTGGTGCTCCACGTAGACCGCGTCACCGCCGTCGTCCTCCTCCACGTACGCGCGGCGGTCGAAGTAGGACTGGTGCACGGTGAACCCGTCCTCGCCGGGGTCGTCCGGAAAGCTCCACCGGACCGGGTGGGTCACCGAGAACACCAGCCTCCCTCCGGGCCTGAGCACCCGCGCGGCCTCGGCCAGGGCGTCGTCGGCGGAGGGCACGAACGGGAAGGCCCCGAACGAGGAGAACACCACGTCGAAGGCGGCGTCGGCGAACGGCAGCCGCTGGGCGTCGGCCTGCACGGCCGCCAGCGCGTGCCCGGTCCCCTCGTCGATCCTGCGCGAATGCTGGAGTTGGCGGAAGGACAGGTCGAACCCGACCACCTCGCGCACCCCCTGGGCGCGCAGCCACCGCCCGCACTGGCCCGCGCCGCAGCCCACCTCCAGGACCCGGGCCCGCAGGAGGTCCTCCGGGTCACCGAGCAGGCGCGCCTCGGCCTCGGTCAGGCCCTCCGGGCACCACACGAACTCGGCGTCGCCGAGGAAGGCCCCGTGCTCGGCCTGGTAGGCGTCGGCCGCGCCGTCCCACCACAGGCGTCCGGCGCGGGCGCTCTCCGCTGCGTCCACCGCGCGGCGCCCGACGCGCCCGGGATCCGGATAGCCGTCGTCGTTCATGAGGCCCAGCTTCCCAGAAGACCCGGCGCGCGCTCACGGGGCTTCGGTGCGCGGTCGGCACCGGGCGCCCGAGCGGCCCCACAGTCGGGCCACGGAAGACGGAACCCCATGGGTGGACCAGACGTGTTTCCGGTGTGATGCGTGGGCCCTGACCTGCGATGATCTTGTACTTATAGTCAATGTCGGCGCTCGAACCTCGCTATAAGTACAAGATCACGGCAAACGGAGCGGGCCGACGGACCCCTTCGGCCGCCGTGTCAGGCGGTTCCCGAGCGGCCCGTGCCCGCGGTCGCGCCGGGGTCGCCGCCCGACTCCCCGCCCCGCACCGAGCCCCCGCCAGGCTCCTCGGCAGCCCCGGTCTCCTCGGCCTCGGCCGCCTCAGCGGTTCCGGCGGCGGCACCGGGCTCCCCCGCCTCGGCCTCGCGGGCGTCCCGGACCTCGCGGCGGACGAGGAAGACCCACCCGCCGACGGCGACGACCGCGAAGACCCACCACTGCACGGCGTAGGACGCGCTCATCCCCGCGTCCTCCTCGTGCAGGACGACCGGCTCTGGCGCCGCGTCCGGCATCGGGTCCTGCCGGGTCAGATCGACGTACCCGCCGTAGACCGGGTAGGGCAGGTCCGCGGCGATCCGGTCCACGTCGACCATCATCATCTGCCCCTCGGGCAGGTCGTCGCGGTTGCGCAGCCCGGTGTTCTCCTCGGTCTCGGAGTAGTGCAGGCGCCCGGCCACCTCCACGGCGCCCTCGGGCGCGGGCGGCACCTCCGGCTGGTCGAGGGCGGTCGCGCCGCGCTCGACCCACCCGCGGTTGACCAGGACCGCGGGCCCCTCCTCGGTGACCAGCGGGGTCAGCACGTGGAAGCCCACGCCCCCGGAGCCGTCGCGGTTGCGCAGCAGCAGCTCGTGCTCGGTGTCCCAGGTGCCGGTGGCCTCGACGGTGCGCCAGCGGTCGTCGGGATCGACGTCCTCGCCGACCCGGGTCAGTTCGGTCACCGGCACGGGGTCGGCGGCGAGGTTGGACTGCTGGAGGTCGACCGCCGCGCCGCGCTGCCCGGCCCGGTCCAGCTGCCAGAAGCCCAGCCAGACGAAGCTGGGCACCAGCACCAGCACCAGCGCGTGGAAGGCCAGCATGCGTTGCGAGAACAGGACTTTGAGCACGTCTTCGAGGTTAGGAGACGCTTCCGGCCACCTCGCACCGACCCTCTCCCTGCGCCGCGCGGCCCCGCACAACTGCCCGGACCCGCGTCGAGGACGGGGACGACCGCCGCCCGTCACCGGTCCGCACGCGGACGGGGCAGCGAGAACGCGCGCCCCGCCGACGCCGCCCCGCGCACCTGCCCGCACGCGGACGGGGCCGCCGGTCACCGGCGGCCCCGCGTGTGTGAGCGGGAACTCAGGTTCCCCGCCCGTGCTACTCGTCGTCGCCGGTCGCGGCGGCGGCCTTGCGCCTGCGGGCGAAGTACAGCCCGGCTCCGCCGGCGCCGACCGCGGCGACGCCCGCGGCGACCAGACCGGCCAGGGCGCCACCGGTCACGGGGAGCTGCTCGTCGGCCTGGGGCTGGGAGGGCTCCTCGCCGGTGCTGGAGTCGTCCTCGCCCTTGTCCTCCTCGCGGGGCTCCTCGGGCTCCTCGCCGGGCTCCTCGGGCTTCTCCTCCTCCGGCTTCTCCTCCTCGGGCTCCTCCTCACCCGGCTCCTCGGGCTCCTCCTCGCCGGGCTCCTCCGGCTCCTCCTCGGAGATGATCTCCATGCAGGAGCCCTCGGCCAGGCCGAGCACGGACACGGCGTTGCCGCAGATGTCGACGGCCGCGTCGACCGGGACCACGACCTGGTTCCCGCTGCCGATCCCGCCCGCGCCGCTGGTGGCGGCGTCGGGGGAGCCCTCGTTCTCGGGGGAGGCCTGGATGATGTTGATGATGGTGGTGCACTTGGCGCTGGAGCCGCCCAGGATGGCCACCGAGTTGCCGCAGACGTTGATGGCGGCGTCCACGGGAACGATGATCTGGTTGCCGCTGGCCACACCGCCGGAGCCGTCGGTCCTGGTGGTGGGCGCGTCGGCGCTCTCCTCCTCCAGGACCTCGACCACCTCGACGCACTCGGCCTGGCTGATGCCGCCGACCGCGGCCGCGTTGCCGCAGGCGTCGATCGCGGCGTCCACGGGAACGATGATCTGGTTGCCGCTGGCCACACCGCCGGAGCCGTCCGTGGCGGCCCCGCCCTGGCCGCTGGCCTCGTAGAGGACCTCCGAGACCTGGGTGCACGTGGCCTTGGAGATGCCGAGGATCGCGATCGAGTTGCCGCACAGGTCGGCCTCGACGTCCACGGGCACGACGACCTGGTTCCCGCTGCCGATCCCGCCGGAGCCGCTGGTGGTGGTGTCGGCGAAGGCCGCCGCGACGGGCGCCACGACCAGTCCTGCGGTCATGACGGTGGCGAAGGAGTAACGGAGTGTGTTGCGCATGTGCGGAGGTGACCTTTCACGGATACGGCTTGGGGATCGCGCCGTTGCGACGCTGGTCCGCGGCGGGGCCGGTTGCCCGCGTCGTCTCGCGGGTCCGGCTGTCCACGGCGGGGCGGGTCCGCCAGCGGAGAACGCTGCATGGCGGCGGGGTGACCCGCGTGTGTGAAGTCGCGGTTCGAAAGTGCGCGGAACCGCCGACGGACCGAAACGTTAGCAAGCCACCGAAGGCTCGCAGGCGTTTTCGGGAAATAGACTTCCCCAGTATAAGTACAGCCCGCAACGGATTTACTACTTGAAGTGATAGACGCAGATCACAGCGCGTCCACTTGACTACAGAGTGCTTATGCACACCCACGCAAGGTTGTCACGGGAAAAGAAAATTTTGCCGGTAAACCCCAGAAGCGAACCTACTAAGCAACTTCGCAGATTCGTAGCCGATCCGCCCCTGGGCGCCCAAAACCCTGTGTCAGGTTTTCTCTCCTATGCAAAGGTAATTCCCTTGTGGGCGAAAAGCCGGAAAAGGAAGACTCGCCCCACGGAACCCCCGCCAGTGGCGCCGTACCGCCCGAAGACGCGACCGCCAGGACCCTGGGCCGCCGGGACCGCGACCGCCAGGACCCTGGGCCGCCGGGACCGCGACCGCCAGGGCCGCGGGCCGCCGGGACCGCGACTACCGGGACCGCGTCCACCGGGGCCGCACCGCCCGGCGATGAGGTCCCCGGGGTCGCGGCCCCCTGACCCGTGGCCGTCAGAGGACGTGCGTGCTGTTTGTCACCCGGCGACGCGATCCCCTTCAGCCCCAGGGCATCCAGAGGCCTCACAAGCCCCTGACCTCACAAAACGCAACAAAAGCGCTGGTCACGTGCGCCTACCCTGGGCCCGACCGACCGTCGACACCCGTCGGCGCCCGGCCTCGGCGCCGCGCCCGTGTGGTAGGGGCGTGAACACCCGTGGTCATCGCCGGTGACGGACCGGGATATCCGACCCCCTCCAGTCACGACGGCCAACCGGAAACGCGTGATGTGCGTCCCATTATCAGGACATGCCGCCCGTTTCCCCCGCCCCACTGGAGCATGCATGCGACCCGTACCCCCGCCTCCCCGCACGCGCACGACGGCCGGCGCCGCGGCACTGGCCCTCGTCCTCCTCCTCACGGCCTGCTCCTCGGGCGAGGAGGCCCCGGACCAGTCCGGAGGCGCGGTCGCTCCCGCCGACGGGGGCACGGCCTCCCCGTCGCCCAGCGCGGAGCCCGGGGCCTCGGAGCCCTTCACCGTCGCCTTCGGCGGTGACGTGATGTTCGAGGGCATGCTCGAACCGGCCCTGGCCGCTCCCCAGACCGCGCTCGCACCGATCGCGCAGCAGCTCTCGGCCGCCGACCTGACCATGGTCAACCTGGAGACCGCGGTCACCGAGGGCGGCACCCCGGCCCCGGACAAGGCGTACGTGTTCCGCGCGCCCGCCACCGCCCTGGAGGCCCTGGACGCCGCCGGGGTGGACGTGGCCACCATCGCCAACAACCACGGCATGGACTACGGCGTGGACGGGCTGACCGACACCCTGGCCAACGGCGAGGCCTCACCCGTGGCGCTGGTCGGCGCCGGGCGCGACGCCGAGGAGGCGTACACGCCCCACGTCGCTGAGGTCAACGGCCAGAGCGTCGCCCTGTTCGGCGCCACCGACGTCCTGGACGACCACCTCATGACGGAGTGGACGGCGGGCGAGGGCAAGCCCGGCCTGGCCACTACCAAGGGCGAGATGAGGCAGCGGATGCTCACCGCCGTCTCGGAGGCCGCCGCCGAGTACGACAACGTCGTGGTCTTCCTGCACTGGGGCCTGGAGGGCTCCCACTGCCCGCTCCCGCACGCCCCCGCCCTGGCCCAGGATCTGGTCGACGCGGGCGCTTCCGCCGTCGTCGGCGGCCACGCGCACGTGCTGTCCCCGGGCGGGTTCCTGGGCGACTCGTACGTGCACTACGGGCTGGGCAACTTCGTCTTCTACAACTTCGAGGGCCCCACCGCCGAGACGGGCGTGCTCACCCTCACCTTCGACCAGGGCAGCGTGACCCGGTCGGACTGGGCCCCGGCGCGGATCCAGGGCGGCGTCCCCGTCCCCTACGAGGGCGAGGCCGCCGCACAGGCCGCGCAGACCTGGGTGGACATGCGGGCCCAGTGCGGACTGCCGCTGGCCGACTCGCCCGCCTAGCGGAGCGCCGCGACCTTCGCCGGGTCGACGCCGTGGCGCGCGGCGACCTCGCCGATCTCGGCCAGCAGCGCGTGGCGGCGGGCCGCGCCCAGGTAGGAGGCGTGCACGCCGTTCGCGGCGAGCCCGACCAGGTCGGCGGCGTCCAGGCCCAGCGCGTGCGCGGCGCGGTACTCGCTGTTCAGGTCGGTGCCGAACATGGTCGGGTCGTCGGTGTTGAGGGTGACCAGCAGACCGGCCTCCAGCATGCGGGGCAGCGGGTGGTCGCCCAGCTCCGCCACGGCGCGGGTGCACACGTTGGAGGTGGGGCTGACGTCCACCGGGATGCGCCCCTCGGCCAGGCGGCCGACCAGCGCCTCGTCGCGCATGGAGTCGATGCCGTGGCCGATGCGCTCGGCGCCGAGCGCGTCCAGGGCCTCGCGCACCCGTTCGGGGCCGCCGTGCTCACCGGCGTGCGGCAGGCTGGCCAGTCCGGCGGCGCGGGCCCTGCCGAACACCCCGGCGTACTGCTCCAGCGGGGTCTCCACGCCTCCGACGCCGAAGCCGACGACGCTGGGCGGCGCGTCGCGCAGGACCGCCTCCACGGTGGCCTCCGCGCTCTCCAGGCCGAAGTCGGCGGGGAAGTCGGGGATCCACCGCAGTTGGATGCCGTGCTCGCTCTCGGCCCTGCGGCGGGCCTCCTCGATGCCGTCGAAGACCACGCGGGCGGGCACCCCGCGCATCAGGTGGGTGTAGAGGCTGACGTGCATCTCGGCGTAGCGCACGTTCTGCGCGGCCAGGCGTTCGGCGACCGTGGAGGCCAGGAGGGCGAAGTCCTGCTCCTCGCGCAGGGTCGCGACCGAGGCCAGGTAGACCTCGACGAAGTGCGGGAAGTCGGTGAAGACGTACCAGTCCCGGAGTGCCTCCAGGGTGTCGGGCACGTCGGTGACGCCGTGTCTGCGGGCGAGGTCGAACAGGGTGTCGGCGGGCATCGAACCCTCGAGGTGGACGTGCAGTTCCACCTTGGGCAGGTCGCGGACGAGCGCATCGACGTCGGTAGGCGTGGAGTGGGTGTGCATGGCGACAAGTTACGCGTGCCGGGAGGCCGTCCCAAGCCCTTTCCGGCCAAGTTCACAGCTGTCCGTCAGAAGCGGGCCCGGATACGGTGAGGGGGTGATCCCCCAGCCCCAGCCGCGGTCTCCGCGTCCCCCGTCAGGCCCCGCCGTGTTCCGCGCGCGCAACATGATCCGCGCGCAGAACAGGCCGCGTCTCTCCGCCTACCGGACATCGGGAATCGTCTTCCTGGTCCTGTGGCTGCTGTGCCTGCTCATGGTCGCCGTGATCGCCGGCTCCCGTGCACAGTTCCTGACCTACTCGGGTGTCGGGCTGATACTGGTCGTCGGGGCGACAGTGCTCTTCGGTGAACTGACCGCCCGGGAGACGCGCGCGCTCGTCCGCGACAACCCCCTTCCGGCAGACGCCGATCCGGTACGCGTGGCGGTCGCCAACCGGCTGGTGGCGTGGGGTGTGCCGGGACCCGATTCCGAGACCAACCAGCTGGCCCGGATCCTGGCCGACCAGGAGGCGCACAAGCTCGAAGTGCGCTTTCCGCGGACCTGGCAGGCCTTTCTGGCGGCGGCCTCGGTGGGCATAGCGGTCATGACCGCCCGAACCCTGGTGGTGGAGGGCCTCACCCCGGTGACCGTTCCCGAGGTCACGGTCCACTCCCTGATCGCCGTGTTCTGCCTGTGGGCCGCCTGGCGGCATCCGGCCAATGCGGCCAGGAGACGGCACCGGGCCGAGGCGTTGAGCGAGGCCTACGACCACCACGCCACCGGGGGAGGGCACCCGTAGGACCCGCCGGACCCACGCACCGTGCACCTCGGAACTCCGCGTACGACGCACCGCCCGCTTCGGCAGGTGCTCCGCGGCACGCCCCCGTGGGCGCGGCACCTGCCGGGCGCGTCCGCCGACGCGCCCGGCGGGCGGTCAGGCGGAGGGCGCGGCGCCGTTCACGCGGCGCGGCACGCCCAGCGGGTTGTCGTCGCGCAGTTCCCGGGGCAGCAGCGCCTGCGGGACCGACTGGTAGGTGACCGGGCGCAGGAAGCGCCGGACCGCGGTGGTGCCCACCGACGTGTGCAGCGGCGCGGTGGTGGCCGGGTAGGGGCCGCCGTGGGTCATGGCGTAGGTGACCGCCACCCCGGTCGGCCAGCTGTTCCAGAGCACCCGTCCGGCCAGGGACGCGCCCAGCGCCAGCAGCGCGGGCGCGATCTCGTCGTCCTCCTCGCCGTGCACGGTCACGGTGAGCTGGCCGCCGAACACCCCGGCCGCCTCCAGCAGCCGCCGCTCGTCGGGGTAGGGGACCACGAGCGTCGCCGGGCCGAAGCACTCCTCCAGGAGGGTCTCGGCGTTCTCCAGCAGGGAGTCCAGGTCGGTGCGCAGCAGGGACGGGGTCCAGTCGTCGCCGGTGCGCACGCCCTGGACCAGCACCTCGGTGGCCGGGTGGGCGCTCAGGGCGTCCAGCCCGCGCACGAAGCCCTCGGAGACCCGCTCGTTGAGCAGCGGGGCGGCGGCACGCGCGCCGAAGTCGGCGACGAGGGCGTCGAGCTTGGTCTCCTCCGGCACGAACAGCACGCCGGGCTTGGTGCAGAACTGGCCCGAGCCCATGGTGGCCGAGTCCGCGTACCCGCCCAGGATCTCGTCGCCGCGCGCGGCGGCGGCCCCGCGGGTGACGAAGACCGGGTTCACGCTGCCGAGCTCCCCGTAGAAGGGGATCGGGTCGGGACGCGAGGCCGCCAGGTCGAACAGGGCCCGCCCGCCGGGGATGGACCCGGTGAAGCCCACGGCCCGGGTGAGCGGGTGGGTGACCGCGCGCTTGCCCGTCTCCACCCCCTCCACCAGGGCGAAGCTGCCCTCGGGCGCTCCGGCGCCGTCGAGCGCCGCGACCACCGTCTCGGCGGTGCGCCGGGCGAGCCGCGGGTGCCCGGGGTGGGCCTTGACGACCACGGGGCACCCGGCGGCCAGGGCGGAGGCGCTGTCGCCTCCGGCCGTGGCGAACGCGAACGGGAAGTTGCTCGCCCCGAACACCACCACCGGTCCGAGCGGGACCAGCAGGCGGCGCACGTCCGGGCGCGGGGTGCCCCAGTCGGGGTCGGCCGGGTCCACGGCGGCCTCCAGGTAGGAGCCCTCCTCCAGGACCTCGGCGAACAGGCGCAGCTGGAAGGTGGTGCGGCCCAGCTCCCCCCGGCAGCGCGCCTCGGGGTAGTGCGCCTCCTCCATCGCGATCGGCACGAGCTCGTCGGCGGCGCCGTCCAGGGCGTCGGCGACGGCGCGCAGCAGCCCGGCGCGCTCGCCCGGTGTGAGGGCGGCCAGGAGCGGCGCCGCCGCGGCGGCCCGTTCCATGACGGCGTCGAGTTCCTCCGGCGTGGTGTCCGGGGCGGTGGTCATGGCTCTCAGCCTCCAGGAGGGTGTGTACGCTGCGTCGGCCCTGATACAACCATGCCAGAGCCGATCTGGAAAGCGCTATCCAAACGGGAGGGCGCCCTCCGCGCGCACAGCGCCCGGGAGGCCCCGGCCGGGATCCCTCCCCGCTCCGGACCGCTGACAGCCCCCTCGGGAGGGGCGGCGGAACGAAACTGGAATTTCCCCGGAACCAGGTGATTCCGGAAAGGCATCATAGAAGCTGTGACGACAAACTCCCGAAGCTCAACGCCCCCGCGGTCACGACGGTCCCCAGGCAGCACGGGGAGCGACCACGCGTCACGCGAGGACCGTGGACGAGCCAGCGTCGCCCACGACGAACTCGCCTTCGCGCAGGCGCCGCTGCGGAGGCTGCCCGCCCAACAGCGCAGCATGCTCAGGGTCCAGCGCATGCTCGACTGCTGCGCCGAACTCCTCGACGAGGTCGGCTACGACAACCTCTCCACGACCAGGATCGCCGAGCGCGCCGGGGTCGCCATCGGCTCCGTCTACCAGTTCTTCCCGGACAAGAAGGCCATCACCCAGGCCCTCGGGCTGCGCTTCCTCGACCAGTTCGGCGCGCGCGTCACCGAGCGCCTCGCCGACGCCTCCTTCAGCCACTGGACCCTGGCCGTGGACGCGGTGGTCGACGAGTACATCGACATGCACCGCCACGTGCCCGGCTTTCGCAGTCTGCACTTCGGTGACATCGTCGACACACGCCTCCTCAACGGAGGGGCCGACAACAACCGCGTCATCTCCATCCGCCTGCGCAGGATCATCGTCTCTGTCACAGGCATCCCCGACAATGACGAACTCGACCGGGCCATCAACGTCGCCGTCGAGGCCGCGGACGCCGTGCTCAAGCTCGCCTTCCGCGACGACCCCGAGGGCGACCCGGCCCTCGTCCGCGAGGCCAAGCACGTGGTCAGCAGTTACCTGTCCCACTTCTCCCAACGCAACGGAGGCAACCATCCGTGGTAGCCGACGCCGGCACCCTCTCCCGACCCGTCACCGGAACGGCCGCCGGAGTGCCCTTCCTGGCCCTGCCGCCCGCCAGCGGTGACGTCCCGGCCCCGCTCGTGCTGGGCCTGCACGCCTTCGAGCCGCCCCGGGCCGAGGCCGCCCTGGCCGGAACCGTGCCCATGGCACCGCTCCCGGCCTGGCGGGTCTACCTGGGCCTGCCCCTGTTCGGGGCCCGGCTCCCCGAGGGCGGCATCGCCGAGATCAACCGGCGCGGCGAGCGCGACTACCTCGTCGAGCTGTTCGGCCCGGTGGTCGAGGAGGCCGCCGCCGAGCTCCACCGCGTCACCGCCGAACTGCGCGCCGCCTTCCCCGTCACCGACGCCCCCGTCGGGCTGGTCGGCGTGGGCGCCGGAGCCGCGGCCGTGCTGCTCACCCTGGCCGAGGGACGCCTGCCCGTCGGCGCCGCCGCCGTCGTCAACCCGGTCGTGGACCCCGCCCTGGTCATCGCCGCGCGGGAGCGGCGCACGGGCACGGCCTACGAGTGGACCGAGCAGGCCCGCAGCACCCGCGGCTGGCTGGACTTCGGCGACCGCGCCGAGGAGGTCTCCCGCGACCGCGTCCCCCTGCTCGTCGTCAGCGGGGGCCGGGACGAGGTCGTGCCCCCCGAGCACGGCCGGTCGCTGCACGACGCCGTGGCGGCCCACGCACCCGAGCATGCGCTCCGTCACATCGTGGTCCCCGACCTGGCCCACGCCATCGGTCCGGAGCCGGGCCTGCGACCCGGCCCGCTCACCCCGGCCGGGGTCCTCACCGACCGGGCGCTGACCGAGTGGTTCCACCAGCACCTCAGCTCTTCCGCCCAGGTCCGGACGGCCGGATAGGGGCTCCGGCGGACCCTGCGGGGTGCTCCGTCCGCACCCCGGACCGGCGTGAAACCCGCCGTTCACCGGGTGCACCCTGGCGCCTCCTCCCGCGTCCCCTTGACGGACGCCGCCGCGACAGCTGGTGCGCGTTCCATGGGATCATCCAGGGGCGGCCGCACCGAGCGGCCCACCTGACCGTTTCGACTCATCCTTCAGGAGGGCGAACCACGTGACGGAACCGGCACCGGTCTTTGCCAGCGGGGTCGACAACGAGCGGTTGAACGCGCAGCTCCGCTTCCTTCTGGAAGTCGACAAACTCAAGCGCATCCTGCGGCAGTCACTCCTGGTGGACGGCTCCCGGCGGGAGAACTCGGCCGAGCACTCCTGGCACCTGGCCCTGTCAGCCCGCACCTTCGCCGAGTACGCGCCCGAGGGCACCGACATCGACCGCGTCGTCGAGATGCTGGTCCTCCACGACATCGTCGAGATCGACGCCGGGGACACCTTCCTCTTCGACACCGTCAACTCCCGGACCCAGGCGGAGCGCGAGCGCGCCGCGGCCGACCGCATCTTCCCCCTGCTGCCCGAGGACCAGGCCGAGCGGGCCCGCGAGCTGTGGGAGGAGTTCGAGGCGCGCGCCACCGCCGAGGCGCGGTTCGCCCGCGCGGTCGACCGGCTCTCGCCCATGCTCGCCAACTGGCACAACGAGGGCGGCACGTGGGTGCGCTTCGGGATCACCCGGGCGCAGGTGATGGAGAAGGTCAAGCTGATCCAGGAGGGGTCGGAGGCGCTGGGCGCCTACGCGACCGCCCTGGTGGACGACGCCGACCGCCGAGGGTACTTCCGGACCTGAGCGGCGGGGCCCGGCGCGAGGCCCCCTCGCGGGACACCGCGGAGGGCGCCGCGGGGACCGTGCGGGGCCGGGCGCCGCGGGATCAGACCCGGCCCATGAGGATCTGGACCGCGGCGGACAGGCCCACCAGCACCAGGCACACCCGCAGGGCGGCCGGGCTGAGCTTGCGCCCGAACCTCCCGCCCAGGTACCCGCCGACGATGGTCCCGCAGGCGATGAGGCCGACCACCGGCCATGCGGGCTCGGCCAGGATGATGTAGAACACCGACGCCGTGGTGTTGACGATGGTGGCGAGCATGTTCTTCAGGGCGTTGAGCCGCTGGATCTCCTCGTCCAGGGCGGTGCCGAGGATGCCCATGAGGATGATCCCCTGTGCGGCGGCGAAGTAGCCGCCGTAGGCGCCGGTCGCGTAGGCGCCCAGCGGCAGCAGCGGACCGCCGTCCTTGTGCGCGGGCCTGCGCGAGCGGACCCACCGGGTGATCCGCGGCTGGAGGACGATCAGCACGCAGGCGAAGCCGATCATGAACGGCACCACGGCCTCGAACACGCCCGGGGGCAGGTAGATCAGCAGCAGGGCGCCGGTCACCGCGCCGAGGAAGGACATGCTGCCCAGCCGGAGGACGCGGGCGCGCTGGCCCGCCAGCTCCCGGCGGTAGGCGATGGTGCCGCTGAGCGTCCCGGGGGCCAGGCCGATGCTGTTGGAGACGGTCGCGGTGATCGGCGGGTAGCCGAGCGCCAGGAGCACGGGGAAGGTGAACAGCGTCCCCGACCCCGCGATGGCGTTGATCCCGCCGGCCGCCACACCGGCGAGAAGGATGACCGCCGCCTCCCAGAGTTCCATCCGCCCAGCTCTCCCTGTCCGCCCCCGACGGTCGAGGACGACAACAGACTACGAGAGCGGGTCATCGGATGATCATGCCGGGATACGCGGAGGGCCTGGGCCCGGTCCAGTACCGGGCTCAGGCCCTCGCGGCCCGGCCCTGCGTCAGGGGGCCCGGACCACGTCGTCGCGCAGCCGGTCGAACGCGGCGCCGACCCCCTTGAGGGCCTGGCCCATCTCGGCCGGGACGATCCACACCTTGTTGGCGTCGCCCCGGGCGATCTCCGGGAGCTTCTGGAGGTAGTGGTAGGCCAGCACGTCCGGGTCGACCCGGCTGGTGTGCAGGGCCTTGAACACCATGTGGATGGCGTCGGCCTCACCGCGGGCCCGGGTGGTCTGGGCCTCGGCGTCGGCCTTGGAGGTGAGCGCCTGCGCCTCGGCCGCGCCCCTGGCCCGCAGCACCGCCGCCGAGCGCTCGCCCTCGGCGCGCAGGACCGCGGACTGCTTCTCGCCCTCGGCGCTGAGCAGCTGGGCGCGCTTCTCCCGGTCGGCGCGCATCTGCATCTCCATCGCCTCCTGCACGGAGGACGGCGGCTCGATGCCCTTGAGCTCGATGCGGCTGATCTCGATGCCCCAGTCGCTGGTGGCCTCGTCCAGCACGGCCTTCAGCTCGCGGTTGATCGCGTCGCGGGAGGTGAGCGTCCCCTCCAGGTTCATACCGCCGATGACGTTGCGCAGCGTGGCCAGGGTCAGCTGCTCGACGGCCTGGATGAAGTTGGCCACCTCGTAGGTGGCCCGGTAGGCGTCCACGACCCTGATGTAGACCGCCGAGTCGACCTCGACCGCGAGGTTGTCCTCGGTGATGGCCGACTGCGGCGGGAAGCTCACGACCTGGACGCGGCGGTCGATGCGCTCGCGCACGTGGTCCACGCCGGGGACGACGATGTTGAAACCCGAGCTCAACGTCCGGTGGAACTTACCGAAACGCTCGACGACGTCCTCCATCGAGTGCGGAACGATACGCACGCTCCGCCAGAAGACGAGCAGCAGAACCGCGACGAAAAGCGCCACGATGATGATCATGGTCATGGGGCCGCCCCGGTTTCCGGACGGAGGACGTCATTCGGTGTCGGCATCTGGGCAGCTCCGGATCTCCTGACGGGGGTGACAGGCGGGCACGGACCGCACCCGGCGGCCCCGCCCACCCGAAGATCATAAAGCGCGCCGAAATGGAGCGATCCGCTCACCGCTCGCTGACGCTACCCCATATGCGCCGGGGCGACCACATCCGGACAGAAACGCTATTTATGGTCAATACATTTGCTTCGTTAACGCAATCCAATAAGAGGGAATCTGTCGTCGGAGGACCGCGTTCCCGGACGAAACACGTGCTCAGACGGCCGGGTGTCCGGACGCCCGAGACCTCGGGCACAACGCCCGCCCGGGCGGCCCCCGGCGCCCCCGCGCTCCGGGCGCTCAGACGGCCCGGGCGCTCCAGCGGTCGCCGTCCCGCTCCACCTTCAGCGCGAGCCCGAAGGTCTCCGACAGGTGGTCCGCGGTCAGGACCCCGTCGATCGGTCCGGCCTGCACCACCGAGCCCCCGCGCAGCAGCAGGGCGTGCGTGGTTCCGGCGGGGATCTCCTCCACGTGGTGGGACACCACCACCAGCGCGGGCGCGGCCTCGTTGCGGGCCAGGCTCCCCAGACGGCGCACCAGGTCCTCCCGGCCGCCCAGGTCCAGCCCGGCGGCGGGCTCGTCCAGGAGCAGCAGCTCGGGGTCCGACATCAGCGCGCGGGCGATGAGCACGCGCTTGCGCTCGCCCTCGGAGAGGGTGTGGAACCGGCGGTCGGCCAGGTCGCCGACGCCCCAGTGGCCCAGCAGGGCGCGGGCGCGGCCGTAGTCCGGGTTCCCGTACTCCTCGCGGAAGCGGCCCACGTAGCCGTAGGCGGCGCTCAGCACGATGTCGAGGACCTCGGTGCCCTCCTCGATCCGCGACGCCACCGAGGCGCCCGCGTAGCCGATGAGCGGACGCAGTTCGAACACGTCCACCCGGCCCAGCCGCTCGCCGAGGATCTCCACCTCGCCCGCGGTCGGGTGCGTCTGGCTGTAGGCCACGTTGAGCAGCGTGGTCTTGCCCGCACCGTTGGGGCCCAGGACGACCCAGCGCTCGCCCTCCAAGACCGTCCAGTCCACCCCGTCCAGCAGATGGGCGTCGCCCCTCCGCACAGTGACCCCGCTCAGGCCCAGAACACGCCCGTCCATCGTCCTCCCTCACGTCACGTCCCACGCCGGTGCACGGGCCGCCCTACCCTGAAGCAATGCATCTCTCGTCCGCACCACTCGTCGCCTGGGGCAACGCCTGGCTGTCCGGACACGTCGGCCTCGACGAGGCCGTCGACGCCGTCGAGCGGCGCGGTGGTCCCAACCTGATCGGGACAGTACCGGCAGTGGACCTGCCCTTCGACAGCGGCGTACCGCTGCGGGCCGCACTGACACGGCTTCGCGGCCTGGGGCTGTCCGCCTTCCGGCTGGCCCTGCCCACCTGGGGCGATCCCCTCGGGCTGGTGGGCCCGAAGGAACTCAACCAGGCCGCCGTCGAGGCGCGGGAGGGGGTGCTGGTGCGGCTCGCCGACCGGCAGGTGGGCCTGGTGCCCTCCGCCGACCGGCGTGGTTCATCCTATGTGGGCGTTTCGTGGACACCGTATCCGGCGAACGACGCGCTGCCGCAGGTACCCGGCCTGGCCGAGGCGGAGCAGGCGCTGAAGCTCGCCCTCATCGAGGCCGCCCGGGCGATGGAGGGCGTGGACGACGTCGCGCCGTTCGCGCCGGACGTGCACCGCCGGCTGGACGAGCTGGACGGCGGCGGTCCGTCGTCGCTGGCGCGCGGGTACCCGCCGCGGGCGCACCGGGTGGCGGAGCAGGCGGGACGGCTGGCGAGGGTGCTGGAGCTGGCCGAGCCGTCGTCGGGGCGGGGGCTGACCGCCCACCAGGCGACGACCCGCTCCGAGGGGCTTCGGAGCCTGGACGCCGCGGTGCGCCGGGCCCTGGTGGCCGCGCACGGGGCGATCGACCTGTCCGACCGCGGCGTGCCGGGGCGCTGAGCGGCACCGGGAGCCGTCGGGGCGCCGCC
>ANAW01000035.1:0-300 GCA_000340945.1 Nocardiopsis synnemataformans DSM 44143
AGCCGGGACGACCGGACCGGCTCCGACCCCGGCAGCGGAGGACCGCGCCGCCCGGGCGCTCAGCCCGAGGCGCGCGGCGCTCCCCCTCCGGTACCGCCGCTTCCGCGGCGCACCGCCACCAGACGGACGACGCGGACCGAGGCGACCGCCGCGCAGGCCAGGGCGACCACGAGAAGGGCCGCCCAGAACGACGTGAAGAGGTAGGGCACCTGGAACCACGCCACGTCCCTGCCCCGGTAGAGCCATCCGACCACCTCGTGCAGGACCGCCGTCAGCAGCGGCGGCACGCCGTAGGGCAGC
>ANAW01000035.1:305-5145 GCA_000340945.1 Nocardiopsis synnemataformans DSM 44143
ACGGCCCACCACGGGCGGCCCCCGCGCGCACGGGCCCAGTCGTCCGCACGCCGGACGCCGCGCCAGGCGAGCGGCACGGCGGCGGCGCCCAGGGCGAGCAGGACGGCGTCCACCACCAGCATCGCCGTGCCCGTCGGCGGCGCGGGCGCCCGCCCGGAGTCGATCAGCTCCACGAGCGCGCCCGCCAGGGCGGAGGCGCCGCTGCCCTCCGATCCGCTGTTGGCCATGACCGCCACACCGTGGCCGCTGTCGGGCAGCAGCGCCTGGTGCGCGGTGGCGGTGAGCAGGTCGCCGCTGTGCTCGACCACCGGCGCCCCCGAACCGGTCTCGTCCAGCGACCACCCCAGGGCGTAGGAGCCCCCGGAGACCGCCGAGGGGGTGTGCAGGGCCTCGACGCCCTCCTCGGACAGGATCCGGCCGCCGCCCGGCCCCCGCCCGCCGTTGTTGTGGGCGACGAGCCACGCGCCCATGTCCGCGGCGGTGCTGAGGACGCCGCCCGAGCCGTTGCCGAACCCGGGGGGCTCGTCCGCCGGGAACGAGCGGCCGAGCACGCTGATGTGGCCGCGCGCGCTGGGCGGCAGGTCGAGGTCGGTGTCGATGGTGGTGCTGTCGTCCATCCCCAGCGGTGAGAGGACCCGCTCGTCCAGGTAGTCGGCGAAGGGCTGTCCGCTGACCACCTCGACCAGGCGGGCGGCGACCTGGAAGTTGGGGTTGTGGTACTCCCACCGCGTACCGGGTTCGGCGGCCAGACCGGCGTCGCGCAGGTCCTCGACGGACTCGCGCAGGGTGAGCGTGCTCCGGCCCCGGCTGTAGGAGGCGAACTCGGAGTCGGACATGCCGGAGGTCTGGTCGAGCAGCTGGCGGACGGTGATCCGTGCCGCGCGGGGGTCGGCCATCGTGAACCCCGGCAGGTGCTCCCGCACCGGGTCGTCCAGGCCGAGTTCCCCCGCCTCGGCCAGCTGGAGGACCGCCAGCGCGGTGAAGGACTTGCTCACCGAGGCCACGGCCATGGGCGTGTGCTCGGTGACGGGTTCCCCGCCGGGGGTCGTGCCGTACCCCTCCGCGTGCACGACCGCCGTGCCGTGCGTCAGGACCACCGCCGCGCCGGGGAGGCCGGTGGCCGCCCGGTACTCCTCCACGAGGGCGTCGACGGCCGCGGGGGACGGGGTCCGGGAGGGTTCGGCGGAGGCGGGGGCAGCGTGCAGGAACAGCAGCGCGGAGGCTCCCAGGACGCAGAGGACGCGGTGGCCACGGCGCGGGACCGGACCTGGGGCTGGGAGCGGAGCTGGGAGTGGGGCTGGAGACATGCGGCCACGCTAGGGAGGGCGGCGGGGTGCGCTCCATGGTGTGGACCTCGGACCTCTCCTGGGGTCCCCACCACGGCGGCCCTGCGGTGCGCACCACCCCCGGGCCCGGAACCCGGCCCCGGCCCGGTCCCGGCACGCGGACGCCGATCCCGGTTCCGGACGGGCGCGGAGGCGTCGGGCAGGGGCGGGACGGGGGTTGTTCCGCGCGGGTGCGCGGGCCACCCTGGAGGAGGGGAAGGGACACCCTGGGACGGGGAGCGGCGTTCTCGGGGTAGGGCCAGGGGCGTTACCTGATCCCGTGGAGGCGGAGAATGCCGATACTGGGTGTGTGGCAGGCCGGGCCCCCGGCCCCACGGAAGGAACGAGGAGACCCGTCATCATGCAGCCCGAGCACATCCGAGCCTCCGACGCGGACCGGGACAAGGTTGCCGAGCGGCTGCGCGAGGCCCTGGCCGAGGGGCGCCTCAGCCCGGTCGAGCACGAGGAGCGGCTGGACACCCTCTACAGGGCCAAGACCATGGGTGAGCTCGGCCCCATCGTGGAGGACCTGCCCGTACCCGGCCACGGGTACGACTACGCGTCGATGGAACGGCGTTCCGACGCGCCCAGCGGTATGGAGATCCTGGGCAGCGAGGCGCGGGACCTGGCCGGGCAGAGCAAGGGCTCGGAGAACCTGGTCGCGGTGTTCGGCGGCTGCGAGCGCAAGGGCCGCTGGCTGGTCGAGCCGCGCACGAACGTGTCCGTGCTGTGCGGCGGCGTGGAACTGGATCTGCGCGAGGCGGTGCTCAGCCAGCACGAGGTGACCATCCAGGTCGCGGTGATCATGGGCGGAGTGGACATCACCGTGCCCCACGGGGTGAGGGTGATCAACAACACGTCCGCGATCCTGGGCGGCGCCGACATGCACGGGACGGACCAGGTCACCGACCCGAACGCTCCGGTCGTCCGTCTGACCGGCACCTGCATGCTGGGCGGGGTGGACATCAAGGCCAAGGGCCCCAAGCGAAAGAAGAAGAGTCGGAAGGACAGGTGACGTGCGTCGCGCCTCCAGCTGTCCACATAGTGAACTAGCTGGGAAAAGGGTCAGCCCTGCGCGACGCCCCTCCGGGGCGGCCGAGTACCGTGGACAACGCCATGAACGATAAATCCACGCTGTTGGTGACGGTGACCGGCCACGACCGTCCGGGCATCAGTGCCCGTCTTCTGAGCACCCTCTCCGTCTTTCCGGTGACCATCGCCGACCTGGAACAGGTGGTCCTCGCGGGCCGCCTCGTGCTGGGCGCGGTCCTGGAGGTGGACGAGCGGGTGGCTCCCGGTGTGAGCCCCACGCGGGTCTTCGAGGAGGTCCGCAGTGCGCTCGACAAGACCGCTATCGACCTCGACATGGAGGTCGGCTACGGCAAGGGCGGCGGGAAGGACAACGGCCGTGTCAAGGCGATCGTCCACGACCGCCTGCACGTGACCGTCCTGGCCGACCCGCTGCGTCCCGGCGCCCTGGGCGCCCTCACGTCGTGCGTCGCCCGCGCCGGCGCGAACATCGACCGGATCGAGCGGCTGTCCAGCTTCCCCGTGACCTCCGTGGAGATGGAGATCTCCGGCGGCGACGTCGACCAGTTGCGGGCCGAACTCGCCATGGAGGGGGCCACCCAGGGGGTGGACGTGGCCGTGCAGCCCAGCGGCCTGCACCGGCGGGCCAAGCACCTCATCGTCATGGACGTGGACTCCACGCTGATCCAGGGCGAGGTGATCGAGCTGCTGGCCGCGCACGCCGGATGCGCGGACGAGGTCGCGCGGGTCACCGAGGAGGCCATGCGCGGCGAACTGGACTTCGAGGAGTCGCTGCGCCGCCGGGTGATGCTGCTGAAGGGCCTGGACGCCTCCGCCATTCCGAAGGTGTGCGAGGAGATCCAGCTGACGCCGGGCGCCAGGACACTGGTGCGCACCCTGAAGCGCCTGGGCTACGAGTGCGGGATCGTCAGCGGCGGCTTCACGCAGTTCACGGACGTGCTCGTGGAGCGCCTCGGGCTGGACTACGCCGCCGCGAACACCCTGGAGATCGTCGACGGCAAGCTCACCGGTGAGCTGGTGGGGCCGATCATCGACCGCAAGGGCAAGGCGACCACCCTGGAGCGGTTCGCGGCGGAGGCCGGTGTGCCCCTGGAGCAAACCGTGGCCGTGGGCGACGGCGCGAACGACCTGGACATGTTGCAGGCCGCGGGACTGGGCGTGGCGTTCAACGCCAAGCCGGTCGTGCGGCAGCAGGCCGACACCTCGGTGAACGTGCCCTACCTGGACACGATCGCGTTCATCCTCGGGATCACCCGGGAGGAGATCGAGGCCGCGGACATGCGGGGGCAGATCGCGCCGGTGTCGAGTTCGGTACTGCCCGACTGACGACGCGGCTCCCTGTGTCCTCCCGGTCCCCGCGTCCGGAGGACGCGGAGAGCTGGAGGGCCCAGGGAGCCGGTGAGGGCTGCGGACCGGTTACCGGGAAGGCGCGGTGGTGACGTCGGCCTCGTTCGCACGCCGGCGGAGGGGCACCAGACGGCCGCGCCGGTGGGCCATCCACAGGAACACGATCGTCGCCAGTGTGCAGAACAGGATCGAGTACAGGCTTCCCTCCGGCCCGAAGTCGCCGCCGGTGATCAGCATCGGGCCCGACAGCGTGGTGTCCAGCAGTCCCTGCTGGCTGTCGGTGCCCGAGACCGCGGTGCTGAAGATGGCGGACCCGGCGAGGTTCCAGCCGAAGTGCAGGCCGATCGGCAGCCACAGGCTGCGGGTGGCGACGTAGGCGGCGGTGAGCATGCCCCCGGCCTCGATCGCGATGGCGATGGCGCCCCACATGCTGGCGTGCGGGTTGATCAGGTGCACCAGGCCGAACAGCACACCCGTCAGCGCCAGCGCGATCCACGTTCCGGTGCGCTCCTCGACGATCCTGAACAGGACGCCGCGCCACAACAGCTCCTCACCCACCGCGACCGCGGCCATGAAGCCGAGCAGCCCCAACGCGCCCGTCACCGAGCCCACACCGTTGGCCTGGTAGAACCCGAGGAAGGCGATGTTCGCGATGACGAGCCCGAACAGCCCGACGCCGATCAGCGTCCCCAGGCCGGTCGCGGCCACGGCGCCCTTCCGGGCGAGCTCCGTGACCTCGCGGCGCTCGGTCCGGCGTACCACCCACCTGTAGGCGAGCACCGAAAGCACAGCCGTCAGAACACCGACGACGATGGTGAGCCACGGGTTCCCCTGCACCGCGGCAAGGCCCTGACCTCCAATGAGAGAGACCACCGCGATGGCCAGGAACTGCCAGACTATTCTCACGAAAACTCCTTCGCCGGATCCGCGGACGGAGTGCCGCGGCTGCATCGAACATTACGGATTCGGCGGTCGGGAATCGTCACCGTGCAGTGGACACCTGCGCGTAGCTCTCGCGGGGGACAGCCCGTAAGGAGCTGATGGCTCTCATCAGGTCGGCGTGAGCAATGCGGGGACCACGCTCGAATTTCCGGTGCGGGTTGTCCACAGCACGCAAC
>ANAW01000036.1:0-2369 GCA_000340945.1 Nocardiopsis synnemataformans DSM 44143
CCGGGTGTGCTTGGTGCCCTCAGAGCCCGTCATGCCCTGCACCAGGATCCTGCTGCCGCTGTTCACGAAGATGGCCATGTGTGTTCGTCACTCCCGTCGAGGGTGTCCCGCCGCTGTCAGTTGGCGGCCGCGAGCTCGGCGGCCCTGGCGGCGGCGCCGTCCATGGTGTCCACCTGCTGCACGGCCGGGTGGGCGCGCCTGGTGAGGATCTCGCGGCCCCGCTCGGCGTTGTTGCCGTCCAGTCGCACGACCAGCGGCTTGCCGAGCTGGTCGAAGCCCTCGTCGCCGCTGCGGCCCTCCAGCATGTCCAGGGCCTGGACGATGCCGTCGGCCACCGCGTCGCAGGCGGTGATGCCGCCGAAGACGTTGACCAGGACGCTCCGGACCGAGGGGTCGCCCAGGATGATCTCCAGGCCGTTGGCCATGACCTCGGCCGAGGCCCCGCCGCCGATGTCCAGGAAGTTGGCCGGTCGCACCCCGCCGTGCGCCCCGCCCGCGCGGGCGACCACGTCCAGGGTGGACATGACCAGGCCCGCGCCGTTGCCGATGACGCCGACCTCGCCGTCGAGCCTGACGTAGTTCAGGCCCCGCTCCCTGGCCAGGCGCTCGCGCTCGTCGGTGTCGGCGCCGTCGGTGAACGGGGTCCGCTCGGGGTGGCGGAAGGCGGCGTTGCCGTCCAGGGTGACCTTGCCGTCCAGGGCGATGATCCGCCCGTCGGCCGTGCGGACCAGGGGGTTAACCTCGACGAGGGTGGCGTCCTCCCCGACGGCGACCTCCCAGAGCCGGGTGATCACCTGGGCCGCGCAGTCGCGCACCTCCTCGGGCAGCCCCGCCGCGCGGCAGATCGCGAGCGCGGCCCCGTGGTCCACCCCCTCGGGGCCGACCGGGGTGCGCACGACCGCCTCGGGCCGGGTCCGGGCGACCTCCTCGATGTCCATGCCGCCCTCGGCGGAGCAGATGGACAGGAAGGTGCGGTTCGCGCGGTCCAGCAGGAAGGAGAAGTAGTACTCCTCCGCGATGTCGGAGGCCTCCTCGATCAGAACGCGGCGGACCGTGTGGCCCTTGATGTCCATGCCGAGGATCTGCTCGGCCCTGGCCCGGGCGTCCTCGGGGCCCTCCGCGACCTTGACGCCGCCGGCCTTGCCGCGGCCCCCGGCCTTGACCTGGGCCTTGACCACCACCCGGTGGCCGATCCGTCCGGCCGCCAGCTGGGCCTGTTCGGGGGTGTCCGCGATCTCGCCCTCGACGAGGGGGACGCCGTACTCCCCGAAGAGCTGTTTGGCCTCGTACTCGTGCAGATCCACCGGGCCTCCTCACGTGCGTGGTTCTCGGTCACCTCCAGTGTTACGCCATACTGTATGCAGTATGCAATAGCCCTTCGGGCAGAAATGTGTTCCCGGTCACCCCTTTCCAGATCGGCGTGCTCTTTGCATACTGCATACAAGGAGGTGTCGTCATGCGCAGCCGCCGCCAGGCCCCCGATCCGCCCCCCTCCACCCGCCCCTCCACCCACCCCTCCCCCGAGGAGGTACGCGACTGGCGCGGCAGGAGCTACGCCGTGGGCCCCTCGGCCCGCGCGCTCACCGGCCGGTCCCGCCGCGCGATCCTGCTCCGCGCGCTGACCGCCGCCGCGGCGGTCGGCGGACTCCAGTTCGGCTACGGCGCCGCGGTCCCCTCGCTGGTGGCCGCGCACGGCTGGTCCCCCGCCCAGGCGCTGGTCCCGTTCCTGGTGTGGACCCTGGTGCAGGGCGCCTGCGCACCGGCGCTGCACCGGCTCCGGGCCCGGGGGGCGGTGCGGGCCGGACCGGCCGTCCAGGCGGGCGCGCTGCTGTGCGCCGCCGCCCTGGTCACGCTCGGCGTCTTCCCGTCGCTCCCCGCCGCCGTCCTGGGCTACGGCCTCCTGGGCGGCCTGGGCGCGGGGCTGGTCTACCACTCCTGCACGCACCTGGTGGACGGCTGGTTCCCGGACCGGCGCACCGTGCGCTCGGGGGCCGTGGGCGGCGCCTTCGCCCTGGGCTGGGTGCCCCTCCTGCCCGCCGTCGCGGTCGGCGCGCCCCCCTCCGCCCTGCCCGCGGCCTGCGGGGCGCTCGCCCTGCTGGTCGCGGTCCTGGGACTGGTGGGCGGCGCGGGGCAGCGGTCGGCGCCGCCCCGGTGGTGGCCGCCCGGCTCCGACCCGCGCACGAGCGCGCTGCTGGCGGGCGCCGACCCCCCGTGGGCGCGCGACCTCACCCCGGCCCAGGCGTGGTCGTCCGGCCGCTCCCTGCCGCTCCTGCACGCGGTGGTCGCGCTGTCCGGGGCGAGCGGGCTGTTCACCCTCGCGGCGCTGCCCGCCCTCCTGGTCGGCGGCGGCCGCCCCGGCACCGCGGGGG
>ANAW01000037.1:0-16061 GCA_000340945.1 Nocardiopsis synnemataformans DSM 44143
CACCCTCACCGCGCTGCTGGGCGCCGGGGCGCTCGCCCAGGCGGGCCTGGCCGTCGCCGTCCCGACCGGGCAGACCGCCGCGCTGGTGCTCCTCGCGCTGGTGGCGGGCGCGTGCACCGGCTCCTGCTACCCGCTGACCCGGGCCATCACCGAGGGCCACTTCGGGCCGCGGTGGACCCCCGACATCCACGGCCTGGTCTACAGCTCCAAGGCGGTCGGCGGCCTGCTCGGGGTCGGCGGGGCCGCGCTGTTCCTGGCCCTGGCGCCGGCCTCCGCGTGGCCCGCGGGCCTGGCCGCGTCCGGCGCGTTCTGCGCCGCAGCGGCCGTCCTGGCGGCCCTGCTCAGGCGTCCGCTCCCGGTCCGGACCACACCCGCCCCACACGGGGTCTGGACAGCGACGCGGCACCGTGCTCCAATGTGATGCACACGGTATACAGTATCCCGCCTACAGAACACAGTCACACCACAGAAGCCACCGAAGGACACCTCCCGCACACCCGCACGAAAGGGGTCGGCGAACCGATGGCCGACAAGGCAACCAGCGAGTCCACCAGCAGCGAGAAGACCACGATCTCCGGCGGCCACCTGGTCGCCAAGGCCCTCAAGGCCGAGGGGATCGACGTCATCTTCACGCTCTGCGGCGGACACATCATCGACATCTACGACGGATGCGCCGACGAGGGCATCGACGTGGTCGACGTGCGACACGAGCAGGTCGCCGCGCACGCCGCCGACGGCTACGCCCGCATCACCGGCAAGCCCGGGTGCGCCGTCGTGACCGCCGGACCGGGGACCACCGACGCGGTCACCGGCATCGCCAACGCCTACCGCGCGGAGAGCCCGATGCTGGTCATCGGCGGCCAGGGCGCCCTGAGCCAGCACAAGATGGGCTCGCTCCAGGACCTCCCGCACGTGGACATGATCAACCCGATCTCCAAGTTCGCCGCCACCGTGCCGCACACCGAGCGGGTGGCCGACCTCGTCTCGATGGCCTTCCGCGAGGCCAACAGCGGCGCCCCCGGCCCGGCCTTCCTGGAGATCCCCCGGGACGTCCTGGACGCCGAGGTGCCCCTGGAGCGGGCGCGGATCCCCGCCAAGGGCCGCTACCGCGCCTCCACCCGGCAGGCGGGCGACCCCGCCGCGATCGAGCGGCTCGCCGACCTGATCGTGCGCTCCGAGCGGCCCAGCATCCTGCTCGGCAACCAGGTGTGGACCACCCGGGCCACGCAGTCCGCCACCGACCTGGTGCGCGCGCTCAACATCCCCGCCTACATGAACGGCGCGGGACGGGGCACCCTGCCGCCCGGCGACCCGCACCACTTCCAGCTCTCCCGGCGCTACGCCTTCACCAACTCCGACCTGATCATCATCGTCGGCACCCCCTTCGACTTCCGGATGGGCTACGGCAAGCGCCTCTCGCCCACCGCCACGGTGGTGCAGATTGACCTCAACTACGCCACCGTCGGCAAGAACCGCGACGTGGACCTGGGGATGGTCGGGGACGCCGACGTGATCCTGTCCTCGGTGCTCCAGGCGACCTCGGGCTACGGGGACAACGGCGCCCAGAGCCGCAAGACCTGGATGGAGGATCTGCGCAACCAGGAGCAGGCCGCGCTGGACAAGCGCGCGCACCTGCTCACCTCCGACTCCACGCCCATCCACCCCTACCGGCTGGTCAGCGAGATCAACCAGTTCCTCACCGAGGACTCCATCTACGTCGGCGACGGCGGCGACGTCGTCACCTTCTCCGGCCAGGTGGTCCAGCCCCGCTCGCCCGGCCACTGGATGGACCCGGGCCCGCTCGGCACCCTCGGCGTGGGCATCCCGTTCGTGATGGCGGCCAAGTACGCCCGGCCGGACAAGGAGGTGGTGGCCCTCTTCGGCGACGGCGCGTTCAGCCTGACCGGCTGGGACTTCGAGACCCTGGTCCGGTTCGACCTGCCCTTCGTCGGCATCGTGGGCAACAACTCCTCGATGAACCAGATCCGCTACGGCCAGATCGCCAAGTACGGCGCGGACCGGGGCGAGATCGGCAACACCCTGGGCGACGTCAACTACGCCGAGTTCGCCCGGATGCTGGGCGGCCACGGCGAGGAGGTCCGGGACCCGGCGGACATCGCCCCGGCGCTGCGCCGCGCCCGCGAGTCCGGCAAGCCCTCGCTCGTCAACGTCTGGATCGACCCCGAGGTCTACGCCCCGGGGACGATGAACCAGACCATGTACAAGTAGCCCGGATCAGGAAGGGAAGAGTCATGGGCAAGGCACTCGACGGGGTCCGCGTCCTGGACATGACCCACGTCCAGTCGGGCCCGTCGGCGACGCAGATCCTCGCCTGGATGGGCGCCGACGTGGTCAAGGTGGAGGCGGTCACGGGTGACATCACCCGGCGACAGCTCCGGGACAAGCCCGGTGTGGACAGCCTCTACTTCACGATGCTCAACTCCAACAAGCGGAGCGTCACCCTCAACACCAAGAACCCCCGGGGCAAGGAGATCTTCCTGGACCTCGTGCGCCGCAGCGACGTACTGGTGGAGAACTTCGCCCCCGGCGCGCTGGACCGCATGGGCTTCACCTGGGAGGTGCTCGCCGAGGCCAACCCGCGGCTGGTCTACGCCTCCATCAAGGGGTTCGGCCCCGGCGCCTACGCCGACTTCAAGGCCTACGAGGTGATCGCCCAGGCGATGGGCGGCTCCATGAGCACCACCGGGTTCGAGGAGGGCCCGCCGCTGGCGACGGGCGCCCAGATCGGTGACTCGGGCACGGGGATGCATACAGTAGCCGGTATCCTCGCCGCACTGTACCAGCGCACCACCACCGGCCGGGGCCAGCGCGTCCAGGTCGCCATGCAGGACGCGGTGCTCAACCTGTGCCGGGTCAAGCTGCGCGACCAGCAGCGCCTGGCGCACGGACCGCTGGCGGAGTACCCCAACGACGACTTCGGCGACGAGGTCCCCCGCTCCGGCAACGCCTCCGGCGGCGGCCAGCCCGGCTGGGCCGTGCGCACCTCCCCCGGCGGCCCCAACGACTACGTGTACGTCATCGTCCAGCCCACCGGCTGGGAGCCGATCACCCGGCTCATCGGCCGCCCCGAGCTGGCCGAGGACCCCGAGTGGGCCACCCCCGAGTCCCGGCTGGACAAGCTCGACAAGGTGTTCGCCCTCATCGAGGAGTGGGCCGTCCAGATCCCCAAGTGGGACGTGCTGGCCGCGCTGAACGCGCACAACATCCCCTGCGGGCCGATCATGTCCACCCGCGAGATCATCGACGACCCCACCCTGCGGGCCAACGGGGTCGTCACCACCGTCGAGCACCCCGAGCGGGGCTCCTACGACACGGTGTCCTCGCCGATCCGGCTCTCGGACTCACCGGTGGACGTCGTCCGCTCCCCGCTGCTCGGCGAGCACAACGCCGACGTCTACGGCGGCGAGCTGGGGCTGTCCGACGAGGACCTGGCCGAACTCGCATCGAACGGAGTGATCTGAACACATGGCCGCCTACACCCCCGACCGCCCCGACCACGACCGCGCCGCGGTCCGCGAGGTGCTCGACCGCGCCCGCGCCGAGGGCCGGACCGCCCTCACCGCCCCCGAGGGCCGCGTCCTCGCCGACGCCTACGGCATCCCCGTCCCGGGCGAGGCGGTGGCGCACTCCGCGGAGGAGGCCGCCGAACTCGCCGGCGAGCTCGGCCTGCCGGTCGTCGCCAAGATCGTCTCCCCCGACATCCTGCACAAGACCGACGCGGGCGGCGTCGAGGTGGGCCTGGACAGCGCCGAGAAGGTCGCCGGGGCCTACCACCGCATCACCGCCAACGCCCTGGCCCACACCCCCGGCGCGCGCGTCGACGGCGTCCAGATCCAGCAGCAGGTCGGCGGCGGGCCGGAGGTCGAGGTCCTCGTCGGCGCGACCACCGACCCCACCTTCGGCAAGATCGTGGTCTTCGGGCTGGGCGGCGTCCTGGTCGAGGTCCTGCGCGACGTCACCTTCCGGATGGCCCCGGTCTCCCGCGAGGAGGCGCTGACCCAGATCGACGACATCCGCGCGGCCGAGGTCCTGCGCGGCGTGCGCGGCCGCCCCGCCGTGGACCGGGAGCGGCTGGGCGGCGGGGGCNCGTGGTCAGCAGGCTGTCGGACCTGGTCACCGACTTCCCCGAGATCGCCGAGGCCGACCTCAACCCGGTCTTCGCCGGACCGGCCTCCGCCGTGGCCGCCGACCTGCGCTTCGTCCTGGACTTCGCGCCCGCCGAGCCGCCCATGCGGTTCGGGCGCGACGAGATCCTCGCCGCGATGAACCGGGTCTTCAAGCCGCGGTCGATCGCGATCGTCGGCGCCTCGAACGAGCCCGGCAAGATCGGCCACTCCGTCATCAAGAACATCGTCGACGGCGGGTACGCGGGCGAGGTGTACCCGGTCAACCCCAAGTCCCCCGAGGTGTACGGCCGCACGGCCTACGCGAGCGTGCTCGACATCCCCGGCGAGGTCGACGTGGCGGTCTTCGCGATCCCCGCGAAGTTCGTGGCGGGCGCCCTGGAGGAGGTCGGCGCCAAGGGGGCCGCCGCGGCGGTCCTCATCCCCTCCGGCTTCGCCGAGACCGGCGAGCAGGAGCTCCAGGACGAGGTGCTCGCCGTCGCCCGCAGGCACGGCGTGCGCCTGCTCGGACCCAACATCTACGGCTACTACTACACGCCCGAGAAGCTGTCGGCGACGTTCTGCACCCCCTACGACGTCAGCGGCGGCACCGCCCTGACCTCGCAGTCGGGCGGGATCGGCATGGCCATCCTCGGCTACAGCCGCAGCACGAGCACCGGCGTCTCGGCCATCGTCGGCGTCGGCAACAAGGCCGACATCGACGAGGACGACCTGCTCACCTTCTTCGGCCAGGACGAGAACACCAACGCCATCGCCATGCACCTGGAGGACCTCAAGGACGGCCGCGCCTTCGTCGAGGCCGCCCGCGAGGTCGTGCCGCACAAGCCCGTCATCGTCCTCAAGGCCGGGCGCACCGCCGCCGGGGCGCGCGCGGCCGGGTCGCACACCGGAGCGCTGGCGGGCGACGACAAGGTCTACGACGACATCCTGCGCCAGGCGGGCGTGGTCCGGGCCCCCGGGCTCAACGAACTGCTGGAGTTCGGCCGCGCGCTGCCGGTCCTGCCCACCCCCAAGGGCGAGAACGTCGTCATCATCACCGGCGCGGGCGGATCGGGCGTGCTGCTCTCCGACGCGGTGGTGGACAACGGGATGGGTCTCTACGAGATCCCGCCGGACCTGGACGCCTCGTTCCGGGCCTTCATCCCGCCCTTCGGGGCCGCCGGGAACCCGGTGGACATCACCGGCGGCGAGCCGCCCTCCACCTACGAGGCCACGATCCGCCTGGGCCTGGAGGACGAGCGGGTGCACGCGCTCATCCTGGGCTACTGGCACACCATCATCACCCCGCCGATGGTCTTCGCGAAGGTGGTCGCCGACGTGGTGGCCGAGGCCAGGGCCAAGGGGATCGACAAGCCCGTGGTCGCCTCGCTCTCGGGTGACACCGAGGTCGAGGAGGCCTCGCGGTACCTGTTCGACCACGGCGTCGTGGCCTTCCCCTACACCACCGAGAAGCCGGTGCAGATTCTCGGCGCGAAGTATCGCTGGGCCCGCGCCGCAGGACTACTCTGACCCAGTGCCCGGTCGGTGCTCCGGCCCCGACCGGGCCCCGTACCAACGCGCACCACCCCTGAACCCGGCGGCCATGGAGCCGCCGCCACACGGCCGCCGGGACCCCCACCGCGCAACACAGCCACTGCGCCGCGGTGACCTCGCCCGTGCGTCCGGCAGAGAGGAGTCCGCACCACCCGGGGGCGCCATGCCAGCAAGCAGCTCGCATCCGCACAGCCCACAGGGAGTTCCCAGCAATGGATTCCTCACGCCCCGAGACCGGCGGCACGCCCGAACCGGTCCGTCAGTCCCCCACCGACGCACAGCCGCCCTTCGTCCCCACCCAGAGGCAGGCCCCTCCCCCCGAGGCCGAGGCCGCCTCCACCGCGACCGCTCCCGGCGGCGCTCCGCCCGAGGAGCGCGTGTGGAAGGCGGGCCGGCTGGAGCCGATGCCCATCCGCCCCCTTCCCAAGGCCCCGCCCTCGATCCACATCCTGGGCCCCACCGTGTTCCTCGTCGCCCTCGGCGTGGGCATGGGCGAGTCCTACATGTGGCCGAGGCTGGTCCTCGTCTTCGGCCCCGAGATCCGCTGGCTGTTCCTGGTCGGCGTCACCCTCCAGGCCGTGGTCATGCTGGAGATGTCGCGCTACGCGATGGCCACCGGGGAGAGCATCTTCTACGGCGCCGCGCGCGTGTTCAAACCACTCATGTGGTTCTTCTTCGTCACGGCGATGATGGTCTACATCTGGCCGGGCCACCTCTCCGCGGGCGCCTCGGCCTTCGAACGGGTGACCGGCATCCCATGGCAGGTGACAGCGGTCGCCGGGATGCTCCTCGTCGGTGTGGTGTTCACACTGGCGAAGGTCATCTACAACCTGCTGGAGAACGTGCTGTCGATCTGCATCGGCGTGCTGGTGGTCGGCAGCGCCGTGATCGCGGCGATCGTGGGCGACCTGTCCGACCTGACGTCCACCCTCAGCGGGATGTTCGCGTTCGGCTACCTCCCGGAGGAGGCCACCACGGCCCTCTGGTTCCCCGTGATCGTCGGCTCCATCGCCTTCGCCGGACCCTCCGGCATGCAGCAGATGTGGTACACCCTGCACCTGCGCGACAAGGGCGCCGGGATGGGCTCGCACATCCCCCAGATCCGGGGCCTGCGGCACGCGGGCGAGCAGGAGGCCATGCCCACGCGCGGCTTCATGTTCGACACCTCCGACGCCGCGGAGATGGAAAAGTGGAAGGGCTGGCGGCGCTGGGTCACCTTCGACGCGATGGTCCTGTTCTGGGGCATCACGATGCTGGTGACGATCTCCTTCACCGTGCTGGCCCAGGCCTCGGCCCGCTTCGACCCGAACGTGACCGAGCTGCTGCGCGACGGCGACCGCGACGCCGCGCTGGACGCCATGGCGGCCTCCTTCGCGGCGGCCGGCAGCCCGGTCCTGGGCACGGTGTTCTTCTGCTTCATCGCGCTCATCGGCCTCAACGCCACGCTGGGGCTGTTCGACTCCTTCTCGCGCGGCCAGGCCGACATGACCTTCAACTTCGTGCCGGGCGCCAAGAAGGTCGGCATGTCGAAGCTGTACGCCCTCTTCCTGTGGGGCCTGATCGCCTTCGGCATCGTCATCCTGCTCTTCGGCCCCGCCGACGGCCCGACGGCGATCCTGGACGTGCTGGCCTTCCTGTCGGCGTTCGCGATGGGCGCCTACTGCGTGGTGCTGCTGTTGGTCAACAACATCACCCTGCCCAAGCCGATCCGGCCGGGCATCCTCTCCAACGCCGCCATCGCCTTCGCGGCGGTGTTCTACCTCGGCGCCCTGTTCTACTCGCTGTTCGCCTTCGGGGTCGTGATCGACTGATGAGCGCCCAGGACACCCTCCCCGCGGGGAGGCCCCTGCTCGACCACGTGGAGATCACGCTGCCGGGCGCGCTGATCGGCGTGGTGGCCGGCCTGTTCGCCACGGCCGTCGCGGTGATGGCCGGGCTGTCCCCGGGGGTCACCCTCGCCCTCGCGGCCGGACTGGGGGTGCCCCTGGCCCTGCTCGGCGCCGGGTACTGCGTGCTGCTGGCACGCGGTGTCTTCCAGGTCGGCGCGGTGGCGCCCATGGCGCTGTACTGGCTGGTGGGGTTCCCCCTCGCCCGGCTGATCGACTCCTACGCCGTGGCGTGGGCGCTCGGCGACGACACCGTGCTGGGAGAGCCGCTCCTGTCCTTCCTGGCCCTCCAGGCGATGCTGAGCCTGGGGTTCACGATCGGCTTCCTGTGGCTCCATGAGAGGATCGCGCCGCACTGGCTGCTCCGCGTCCGAGGTCACAACCCCGTGGCGGCGTCCCTGGTCGAACGCTATCTGGAGCACGCCGTCCACCTCGACCGGCGGCGGGGGGGGGCCCCCCCCGNCTAGGGACACGACCCAGCCACCACGGCCTGCCCGGTGCGGCGCCCAGCGCCGCACCGCGGGCACCGCCGTGCCCAACGAGTACTCAGGAGCACCCCGTCTTGGACATCCCTCCGTGGATCTGGGCCGTCACGATCGTGACCCTGCTCAGCGTGATCGCGGTCGACTTCGTCATCATCGCCCGCAGACCGCATGAACCGACGATGCGCGAGGCCGCGATCTGGATCGGCGTCTACGTCGGCCTCGCCGTCGTGTTCGGCATCGGGCTCGGCGCGGTCACCGGCACCGCCCAGAGCCTGGACTTCTTCACCGGCTGGATCGTCGAGTACTCGATGAGTGTCGACAACCTGTTCGTGTTCATCCTCATCCTGGGCTCCTTCGCGGTGCCGCCCGAGCACCGCCAGCGGGTCCTGCTGGTGGGGATCGCGCTCGCCCTGGTCTTCCGCGGCCTGTTCATCGCGCTGGGCGCGGCCGTGGTGAACGCGTTCGCCGGAGTGTTCTTCCTGTTCGGCGCGTTCCTGCTGTTCACCGCCTGGAAGCTGATCACCGAGTCCGGCGACGACGAGGAGGAGTACAAGGAGAACGCCGTGGTCCGCCTGGTGCGGCGCTTCCTGCCGACCACCGACGAGTACCACGACGCGAAGCTGACCGTGCGCCTGGACGGCAGGCGCGTGGTCACGCCGATGCTGCTGGTGATGATCGCGATCGGGCTCACCGACATCCTGTTCGCCCTCGACTCGATCCCGGCCATCTTCGGCATCACCCAGGAGCCCTACCTGGTCTTCACCGCCAACGCCTTCGCCCTGATGGGCCTGCGCCAGCTCTACTTCCTCATCGGCGGTCTGCTGACCAAGCTCGTCCACCTCAACAAGGGGCTGGCGGTGATCCTGGGCTTCATCGGGCTGAAGCTGATCCTGCACGCCCTGCACGAGACCACCGACTGGCACGTCCCCGAGATCGGCACGCTGACCTCGCTGTTCGTCATCCTGGCCACCCTCGTCGTCACGACGGTGACCAGCCTGGTCAGCAACCGCAGGACGCTCGCCGCCGAGGCCGCGGCGGCCGCGGCCAGGCCCTCCCCCTCGCTCTCGGCCGACGCCGGGGACGGGGCCGAGGCCGGAGACGGCACCGGGACCCCTCCCGGTGACGGTCCGAAGACGCGGGTGGACGGCTGACGCCGACCCCCGTGACGGCGCGGCGCACCGCCGCTGCCAGTGACGGCGCGNTGCGGTGTCCGGCCCTCGCCGTTGCCCCGGGGGCCGCCCCCGCGGGCGCACGCGGGTCCGCGAGCCCGTGAGTTCGGGGCCCGCGGGTCCGTGACCCGCGGGTGGGCGGTCAGGAACCGGCGGCCCGCGCGAGCCCGTGCGACCTGCGGTAGGCGGACGGCGTCGCGCCGACCTCCCTCTTGAAGACGGCGCGGAGGTTCGCGGCGGTGCCGAACCCGGTCGCTCCGGCGATCCTCTCCACCGACCAGTCGGAGGCCTCCAGCAGGCGGCGCGCGCCCAGGACCCGTTGCAGGACGACCCACTGCATGGGGGGCATCCCCGTCTCCCGCTCGAAGCGGCGGATGAAGGTCCTGCGCGAGAGCATGCTCCGCTCCGCCATCCGCTGCACCGTGATCGCGGACCCGATGTTGTCCATGACCCAGTCCCGGGTGGCCTGGAGGCCGGACGACGCGAGGGCGGGCACGTTGGCGTACCCGGGTCCGGCCGCGACCGCCGCGAGGGAGGCCACGGAGTCCCTGGCGGCCTCGTCGGCGGCGGCGTCGCCGAAGTCGGTCCGGAGGACGTGGATGCAGGCGTTGATCCCGGCGGCCGCCCCCGCCGAGGTCAGGAACGGTCCGTCCTCGACGAACAGCCGGTCCCCGACCACGTCCACCGCGGGGTGCAGCGCCCGCAGCAGGTCGGCGTGGCGCCAGTGCGTCGTCGCCGTGCGCCCGTCGAGGACCCCGCTGGAGGCGAGCGCGAAGGTCCCGGTGCAGATGGCGACCATCCGGGCGCCGCGCCGGGCGGCGCGGCGCAGCACGTCCAGGTGGGCCTCCGGCAGGGGCACGTGCGGGTCCCCGTACCCGGGGACCACGACGACGTCGGCGGTCTCCACCGCGGACAGCGGGCGGGTGGGCCGCACCTCCACGACCGGCTCGGGGCCGGGCGATCCGCCGCCCGTCTCCGCGGCCGTCCCGGAGCAGTCCTCGCCGCAGACGACGACCCGGTATCCGGGGTGGCCGCCCAAGACGTAGGCGGGGATGCTGTAGTCCAGTGCGAAGCCCCGCGGGACCGCGAGTATCGCCACGACCTTCTGGGCCCCTGGGGGTCGCAACGCGCTCTCCCTCGCCTTCCGTGCCGGGTGGCCTCCGCACCGCTGATCCTACTCGCCGCCCCGGAGGGCGCCGCTTCCCGGACTGGCACGATCCTTGCTGTTTTTGGCACACGAGCGCCTGTCCCGGGCCGGGGCCGAATCCTAGATTGTCAGACACCCCCCCGGAGTTCCGCTTTCGATGATCGGAGTGCCATGAACCGGAGTGCCATGAACAACGAGGACCAGGTCGAAAGGCACGGCGTCTCCTGGGAGGAGGACTACGGCTACGTCCAGGCGATCAGACGCGGCGACACCGTCCACCTCTCCGGACAGGTGGCGCACGACGGTGAGCGGCTGGTCGCCCCCGCGCCGGTCGGCGCCGACGGACGCGTCACCGACTTCGGCAACACGGGCGAGCAGATGCGCCGGGCCTACGCCAACGCGGCCGAGCTGCTGGGGCGCTTCGGCGCCTCGATGGACGACGTCGTCGAGGAGACCCTCTACGTGCTGGACGTGGACGCGGCCTTCGCCGCGGCCGGGCCGGTGCGCAAGGAGGCCTACGGCCGCCCCGACCCCCGGGTCGCGAGCACCCTGATCGGCATCTCCCGGCTGGCCTTCCCCGAACTGCTGGTGGAGATCAGCTTCACCGCCCGCGCCGGGGCACTGGCCGCGGACGGCCCGCGTCCGGGGGAGTGAAGGCCGGGGCGCGTCCGTTCCCGCGCGCGGGAACGGACGCGCCCGAGGCTCTTCTAGTGCAGGAGCTTGAGCCCCACCACGCCCGAGACGATGAGCACGAGGCACAGCGCCTTGGGCCAGCTGAAGCCCTCGCCGAGGAAGAACATGCCCACCAGGGCGGTGCCGACCGCGCCGATGGCCACCCACACCGCGTAGCCGGTCCCGACGGGGATGGTGCGCAGCGCGTAGGCCAGACCGGCCATGCTCAGGAACAGCGTGACCCCGAAGGTCACCGACGGCCACAGGCGCGTGAAGCCCTGCGATGCGCTGAGCGCGATGGCCCACGCGGTCTCCAGGAGCCCCGAGACAGCCAGAACGATCCAGGCCATGAATACCTACCTCCGTGACGTGTGACGTGCGTTCTCCAACGCGCCGTCTTGTCGTCACCGGGTACGGCGCACCTCGTCCGGGGGTATCGCGGAACGCGCCGACGCGGGTGCCCGCGACGGCGGTGATGGTGCACAAGCTACAACGCCCGGAACCGGACGGGGGTTCCGGGCCCGGTGGAGGCGTGTCCCACCCGCCGCGGCGGGCTCCGGCGGAGCGGAGGCCGGGCCCTCCCCCGCGCGTTCCCCCCGGGCGCGGGACCCCCCGCGAGACGGCGGTTCCCACACGTTCCGGCCCCCGTGCGGCGCGGACGCCGCGGGGCCCGTGGTCTGGACCGGAGCCGCTCGGCGACCGTTCGACGCGCCAGGCGACCGCTCACCGCGCGTTGGGCGACCGTTCGACGCTCCCTCCCCCGCGTTCGGCGCGCGTGCACGCGGGCCCCCTCCTGCGCGGTAGTGCCGCTCCTTACAGTTCCTCGTAACGCAGATCACACCAGAGCGGCGCCGTCGCCGCCGGACGCACGCCAATCCCCCCGGAGGTACACCATGTCAAAAGACCGGCCCACGAAGGACCCGGCCCCGCCGCCGGACGGCAGCGGGAACGGCGACGCGATCTCGACCGAGGCCTACGTCACCATGCACGGCGACCCGCGCTTCACCGAGCTCAAGCGGCGGCTGTACAGGTTCGTCTTCCCGGTGAGCCTCGCCTTCATGGCGTGGTACCTGCTCTACGTGCTCATGTCCGCCTTCGGCCGCGACTTCATGGGCACCGTGCTCTTCGGCAACGTCAACGTCGCGCTGGTCTTCGGCGTCCTCCAGTTCGTGTCGACCTTCGGGATCGCCATCCTGTACACGAACTACGCGCGCCGCAGGCTCGACGCCCAGGCGGTCGAGCTGCGCGACGAGCTCCACTACAGCGCGGCGAACAAGGAGGGCGGCCGATGAACCTCGCCCAGGAAGCTGTCGAGACGGTCAGCGACAGCAGCCGCATCATCACCATCGTCCTCTTCGTCCTCATGATCGCGGCCACGCTCGGCATCACCGTCTGGGCCAGCCGCAGCACGCACTCCGCCACCGACTTCCACTCCGGCGGTCGCGGCTTCTCCCCGCTCCAGAACGGCCTGGCGATCGGCAGCGACTACATGTCCGCCGCGTCCTTCCTGGGCATCGCGGGCATGATCTCCCTGTTCGGCTACGACGGCTTCCTCTACTCCATCGGGTTCCTCGTCGCCTGGCTCGTCGCCCTCCTGCTGGTCGCGGAGCTGCTGCGCAACTCCGGCCGCTACACCATGGGCGACGTGCTGTCCTACCGGATGCGGCAGCGCCCGGTGCGCACCGCCGCGTCGGTCTCCACGATCGTGGTGTCGATCTTCTACCTGCTGGCGCAGATGGTCGGCGCGGGCGCGCTCATCGCCCTGCTGCTGGGCATCCAGCCCGGACAGACCTTCATGGGCATGGACGCCGCCACCGCCAAGATCGTCGGCATCGTGGTCATCGGCCTGCTGATGACCATCTACGTGACCTTCGGCGGCATGAAGGGCACCACCTGGGTGCAGATCATCAAGGCCCTCATCCTCATGGTGGGCGCCGCCCTGCTCACCGTGCTGACCCTGTCCCTGTACGGGTTCAACCTCGGCGCCCTGATGAGCGACGCCGCCGCGGCCAGCGGCCAGGAGGGCTTCCTGGAGCCCGGCCTGCGCTACGGCGTGGAGGTCGCGGGCGACCCGGTCCAGACCCTGTGGAACAAGCTGGACCTGATCAGCCTGGGTCTGGCCCTGGTGCTGGGCACCGCGGGCCTGCCGCACATCCTCATCCGCTTCTACACCGTCCCCGACTCCCAGAGCGCCCGTAAGTCGGTCAACTGGGGCATCGGCCTCATCGGCACCTTCTACCTGATGACCCTGGTGCTGGGCTTCGGCGCGGCGGCCATCGTCGGCCACGAGGCCATCACGGCGCAGGACGGCGCGGGCAACACCGCGGCCCCGCAGCTGGCCCAGGTGGTCGGCGAGCGCATCGGCGGCGAGATGGCGGGCGCGATCCTGCTGGCGATCATCGCCTCGGCTGCCTTCGCGGCCATCCTGTCCACGGTGGCGGGCCTGGTCATCGCCTCCTCGTCCTCCATCGCGCACGACTTCTACAACTCGGTCCTGCGCAAGGGCAAGGCCACGGGCGCCGAGGAGGTCCGGGTCGCCCGCCTGTCCGCCCTCGGCGTCGGCGTGGTCGCGATCCTGCTGGCGGTGTTCGCGCAGAACCTCAACGTGGCCTTCCTGGTCTCGCTGGCGTTCGCGATGGCGGCCTCGGCGAACCTGCCGACCCTGCTGCTCAGCCTGTTCTGGAAGAGGTTCAACACCCGCGGCGCCCTCGCGGGCATCTACGGCGGCCTGATCAGCGCCGTCGGCCTGGTGTTCTTCTCTCCGGTGGTCTCCGGCAGCGAGAACGCGCTCATCCCGACCGCGGACTTCGCCTGGTTCCCGCTGCCCAACCCGGCCCTGGTGTCGGTGCCGATCAGCCTCCTGTGCGCGATCGTGGGCACCCTGTCGTCCAAGGAGCGCGACTTCGACAAGTTCGCCCAGCTCCAGGTCCGCGCCCTGACCGGCGCGGGCGCGGAGAAGGCGGCCAACCACTAGGGACCACCAGCTCGGGGCCACCGGCGGCCCACTCCAACCGGGAGCCCACCCTTCTCCCGGCACGGCCGCCGCCCGAGCGCTCCCCGGGCCCGCCACCGCTCCCGGTGGCGGGCCCGGCTCCTGCCCGCGGCGCGAGCGCGCATTTGCGTCACGATTCGAAAGGTGACCCCGACCACGTGAGCACCGACACAGTTCGCTGGGATAGGGTCGTTACGTGTCATACCGGTGGCTGTCGCGGGTGTCCTCCCCCTCCCGACGTCGCCCAGCATCCTCGGAGCAGCGGGCGAGCGTCGAGTTGATGCGCCAGGTCCACGCCCTCGGCGTCGACCTCCGGGACGGGCTGCACGGCAGGAGGGTCTCCTCGGCCGCCAGGCGGCTGCGCCAGCTCCTGGCCGTCGACGGCGTCGTGCTGGCCGACCTGGACGGCCCGGTCGCCGCGCACGGAACCCGCCCCGCCCCTTCCGAGGTCGAGGGGCTCCTCTCCCAGGTCTTCGAGTACGGCAGCAACGCCCGCGTGCGCCTGCCCGACGGCACGTCGGCGTGCGCGGTCCCCCTGACCGTGGCCGACGAGCTGTCCGGCGCCCTGGTGGCCTCGGGCCACCCCGTGGAGGCCGACGTGGAGGCCGCCGCCGCGCTGGTCTCCGACTGCCTGGACCACGCGGCGCTGCGCCGGGCCCGCGCGCGGATCGCCGCCGCCGACCTGCGCACCCTGCGGGCGCAGATCTCCCCCCACTTCGTGCACAACGCCCTGGCGGTGATCGCCGCCCTGGTGCGCACCGACCCCGACCGAGCCCGCCACCTGCTGTCGGACTTCGCCGACTACCTGCGCTACGGCTTCTCGGAGAAGGGCGACTACGCGACCCTCTCGGAGGAGCTGGAGGCCACCCAGACCTACCTCGAACTCCAGCGGGCCCGCTTCCACGACCGCCTGGACATCACCGTGCGCATGGCCCCCGAGGTGCTGCCCGTGGCCATACCGTTCCTGGTCGTGCAGCCGATCGTGGAGAACGCCATCCGCCACGGGCTGGAGCGCAAGGAGGGCAAGGGGCACATCAGCGTCTCCGGTTTCGGCGAGGGCCCGCTGTGCGTCATCGAGATCGAGGACGACGGGGTGGGCATGCACCCCGACCTCGCCCGGGCCCTGCTGGCGGGCACCGGGCCCGAGTCGCGCAGCGTCGGCCTGGCCAACGTGGACCAGCGGCTGCGCGCCGTCTACGGACCCGAATACGGTCTGGTGATCGAGACCGCGCTGGGAGAGGGGACGAAGGTGACCGTGCGCGTGCCCAGGTTCACCAGGGGGGTGGTGGCGCGTTGAAGCCCGAACTGCGGGTGCTGGTGGTCGAGGACGAGGCCTCCACCCGCCAGGAGATGGCGTCCCTGCTCGGGGACATGCCCGAGGTGGCGGAGGTCCTGGTGGCCGACAACGGCGCCACGGCGGTGCGCCTGCTGGGGACCACCACCATCGACGCCGCGTTCCTGGACATCCTCATGCCCGGCCTGGACGGCATGGACGTGGCCCGGGTGCTGAGCGTGCTGTCCGAGCCCCCGTCCATCGTGTTCGTGACCGCCTCCGAGGCCCACGCCGTGGAGGCCTTCGGCATCGGCGCCGTGGACTACCTGCTCAAACCGATCCGGCCCGAGCGCCTGGCCGAGGCGGTGGGCCGCATCGCCCAGCTGCGCAGGCCCGGCGGCGGGGCCCCGCCCGCCGAGGACCTGCACGTGGTGCAGATCGACACCGGCAGGCGCACGGTGTTCGTCAAGCGCGACGACGTGCAGTTCGTGGAGGCCCAGGGCGACTACGTGCGCCTGCACACCGCCGACGGCGGCCACCTCATCCGCCTGTCGCTGTCCTACCTGGAGGAGGTGTGGGCCTCGGCCGGGTTCGTCCGGGTCCACCGGGGGTTCCTCATCGCCATCCCGTGGGTGCGCGACCTGCGGGTGACCTCCTCGTCCGGTCTGGTGGCGGGCACCCCGGCCGGGGACGTGCCGGTGAGCCGCCGCCACGGCCGCCACCTGCGCGCCCAGCTGCTGGAGGCGGGCCGCCGCGGCC
>ANAW01000038.1:0-41413 GCA_000340945.1 Nocardiopsis synnemataformans DSM 44143
CCAGGGCGGTCCCGCCTCCCGGCCGCGGGACGGTGAGGGCGAGCAGACGCCATGAGTCCGCGCCGCGAGAAGCTGACCAGCCCGCAGACCCGCATCGCGCTGGCCCGGGGCAACCGGCCCGCGCAGCACCTGCTGCCGATCCCGGAGCCGGTGGACACCGAGGCGGCGCGCGCGCTGTTCCGCGCCCAGCGGCGGACCGCCGTGCGCACCGTGGCGGTGCTGTCGGCGCTGCTGTTCGGGATGAGCGGCGCGTTCGCGCTCTTCCCCGCGCTGGGGGAGATCCGGCCGGGCGGCGTCCCGCTGTCGTGGCTGCTGCTGACGGTGGGGATCTACCCGATGCTGTTCGGGCTGGCGCTGTGGCACGTCCGCTCGGCCGAGCGGATCGAGGACCGGGCGGAGAGCGCGGCGGACCGGGCGGGGGCCGCTGGGGCTCCGGAGTCCGGCGGACCCGGCGGCGGGAAGCACGGCCGCGGCGGGTCCGACCGTGGCGGATTCGGAGGCGGTCAGCACAGTCGGGGGGAACACGGCCGCGGCGAGTCCGGAGGCGGGCAGCGCAGCCGGGGGGAACACGGCCGTGGCGGGCCCGGCGGCGGGAAGCACAGCCACGGGCAGCACGACCGCGGGGAGCGCAGCCGCGGGGAACACGACCGGGATCCCGGACGCACGAGGGAGCCGAGGCGCGCGAGCGGTGAGGACACGGGGCGCACGTGGTGATCGCGGTCCTGGCGATCGGGCTGGTCCTGCTCACCAGTCTGGTCATCGGCGTCTACGGGGTGCGGGCGGCCCGCTCGACCTCCGACTTCCTGGTCGCCTCGCGGCGGGTCTCCCCCAACTGGAACGCCATGGCCATCGCCGGGGAGTACCTGTCGGCCGCCTCGGTGCTGGGGCTGGCGGGGCTGCTGCTCAAGAACGGCCTGGGCACCATGTGGTACGCGGTGGGGTTCGCCGCGGGCTACGTGGCGGTGGTGGCGCTGGTGGCCGGTCCGATGCGCCGGTCCGGGGCGTTCACCGTGCCCGACTTCGCCGAGTACCGCCTGGGCGCGCCGCGCCTGCGCAAACTGTGCGGCTGCGTGGTGCTGGTGATCATGCTGCTGTACCTGGTGCCCCAGTTCAAGGGCGCCGGTGTGGTGCTGGCCCTGGTCAGCGGCACGCCGTACTGGGTGGGGGTGCTGCTCGCCGGACTGGTGGTGAGCGGGTCGATCGCGGCCGGGGGGATGCGGTCGGCGACCTACGTGCAGGCCTTCCACTACGTGGTCAAGCTGGCCTTCATCGCCATCCCGGCGATCTACCTGGTGGTGCACGCCGGTCCGCAGACCCGGGCGGAGGCGCTCAACCCCGAGTGGGGCACGCACTTCCCGGAGACGACCCCGGTGGAGTTCACCGTGGGGACCCGGTTCAGCCTGGACGAGCCGGTGACGGTGACCACCTCCGGGGGCGAGCAGGTGGAGTTCGCGGCCGGGGAGCACACCGTGGAGGCGGGCACGGAGTACGTGTTCCCCGAGGGCGCGCCCATCCCGCACCCGGCGGGACTGCCGGAGCTGGGCAGCGAGCGGTGGAGTTCGCCGCTGCTGGACGTGGGCGGGTACCCGCTGTTCGAGACGTGGTCCACGCTGCTGGCGATCACGCTGGGCTGCATGGGGCTGCCGCACGTCATCATGCGCTTCCACACCAGCCCGACGGCGCGGACGGCGCGCCGGGTGGCGGTGGGCGTGATCGCCCTGCTGGGGCTGTTCTACCTGTTCCCGACGGTGTACGGGCTGCTCGGGCGGGTGCTCACCCCGCACCTGGTGCTGCTCCAGGGCACCGACACGGTCGCGGTGGTACTGCCCGCCCAGGCGGTGCCGGGCTCGGTGGGGACGGTGCTGACGGCGCTGGTGGCGGCGGGGGCGTTCGGCGCGTTCCTGTCCACCTCCTCCGGGCTGCTGCTGGCCCTGGCGGGCGGGCTGTCGCACGACCTGTTCCGGGGCAGCGTGCCGCGGCTGCGCCTGGCGGTGGCCGTGGGCGCGTGCGTGGCGGTGCTGCTGGCGCTGCCCGCGCAGATGATCGACATCAACGTGCTGGTGGTGTGGGCGTTCACGGTGGCGGCGTCGACGTTCTGCCCGCTGCTGGTGCTGGGCATCTGGTGGCGGCGGCTGACGCTGCCCGGCGCCGCGTCCGGGCTGATCGTGGGGGCCGTGACCGCGACCGGCGCGGTGGGGTGGTCGATCCTGCTGCCGCCCCCGGTCGGGTGGCTGTCGGTGCTGCTGGGGCAGCCGGCCGCGTGGACCATCCCGCTGGCCTTCGGGACGATGGTGCTCGTCTCCCGGCTGACCAGGCCACCGGACTGGGCCGAGCACGCCGTGCTGCGCCTGCACTCCCCCTGAGGGCGTCCGCTGGTAGATGCCAACGTGGCCTGGCCGGAAACGTGACTGGCGTGACGTGAGCGCTCTGACCTGCGATGATCTTGTACTTATAGCGAGTTTGGGTGCTCGAACCTCGCTATAAGTACAAGATCACCGCGGAGAGGGCGCGGCCTGCGAACCTTTCCGGTCACCCAGCCGCACTCGGGCGAAAACGGCGCTGGTGGGGCGTACGGGGTCCCGCTCGTGCTGGTCCCACCGCTGTGGCGGTCCCCGGGCGCGGAGCCCCGCCACCGGGACGCGACCGGAGCGGGGGACCGGGTCCGTCCGGCCGCCCCCTGGGGGCGCGGCCACGGGTGTAGGGTCCGGACTGACCACGTACGATCACCCGTAGTGCCGACAGCGACACGAGGAGTCCCATGCCCCCCTCACGCCGTGCCCTGCCCGCGCTGCTGGCGTCGGGCGCGCTCCTGCTCGCCTGCGGCGCCTCGCCCTCATTCGCCCCGGACGGCCCGGATGGCCCGCCCTCCGCAGGGCCGGGGGGCACGGTCTCCCTGGTCGGCGCGGTGGACGCGGTCCCACAAGCGAATGCGGTGGACTCCGCCCCGCAGGTGAACGCGGACGGCACGGGCGTCAGCGTGGACGACGGGACCTCCCGGGTGGAGGTGGGCCCCGACGGGGTCCGCGTGGAGACCTCGGGCGCGCTGGTGGAGGTCGACCGGGGGTCCTACGTCCTGGTGTGCGCGAACGGCGTGCGGGTGGTGGTGCGCGCGGGCGAGGCCCCGCCGTGCGCGCCGCGCCCCGAGCAGCCGCGGCCGCCCGAGGAGCCCGGTTACCCCGAACCCGAGCCGCCCGCTCCCCCTGCGCCCGGCGAACCCGCTCCGCCCGCGCCCGAGGAGCCCGCTCCCCCGGCTCCGGAGGAGCCCGGAGCGGTGCCGCCCGAGCCGGAGAGCCCGGCCGCGGACCCCTCCCCCGCCCCGGAGGAGCCCGCCCAGGAGCGCGCGGCCGACCCCGCACAGCCGTCCGCGTCCCCGTCTGCCCCCAGCCCGGTGGAGCAGGCCGTCCGGGAGCAGGTGCTGGCCGACCTCTCCCCGCCCGCCGCACAGCAGGCCGCCGGTGCCTTCACCCCCATGCGCACCATGGTGGTGCTCATGGTCGTCATCGCCGTGGTCGCGGCTGGCGCGGGCCGCGCCGCCGCGCGCTCCGCGGGCTGACCGGGTTGCCCGGGCTGAGCAGCCCCGAGGGCTGAGCGAGTTGAGCGGTCCCGGGGGCTGACCGAGTTGATCGACCCCGCGGGCTGACCGGGCTGAGCAGCCCCGGGGGGCGCGCCGCCGCGCCTGCCGCGACCGGACCCGACACGGCCGCCCGTCAGCGCCCCGACAGGGAAACGGGCTGCCGGACGCGTGCCCCGATGACGCGTCCGACAGCCCGTTGGCCCGCTCCCCCTACTGGGGGTTGACTGGGGCGTCGAGTGAGGCGTCGATCCGGTCGAACCCGGCCAGCGCGTCCTGGATCGCGCCCGCGTCGTGCGCCAGGGCCCCGTTGTACGGATTGCCCAGGTAGAACAGCAGCAGGATCGTGGCGAACACGAAGACCAGGTTGGCCGACGCCCAGAAGTAGGCCACGGCCGAGCCCCGCCGGATCATGGCGAAGGGCAGCACCGCCACCGCGATGGCCGACAGCGCCGCGATGCCGTTGAGGACGGACGGGATGCCGTCCCCGGCCGCGTCGGCGCGCACGATGCGCGCGTCGCTGAGCTCCGCCAGCTCCTGGCGCGCGGTCAGGCGGTCCAGGCCGTCGCCGGTGTCGGACACCGACAGCGCCCGCACCGACGCGGCCAGGTCGGCCAGGGCCTCCTCGCCCTCGGTGCTCAGCTCGCCCTCGCCGCGCATCAGCGGCCAGTCCTTCTCCGCGACAGCGGTCATGTAGGCGCGCAGCTGCTGGCGCACCACCTCCGCCTCCTCGTCGGGGAAGGCGGTGGTGCTCCAGTACAGGGCGTCGGCCGCGCCCGTCTCCTCGGTCAGCCCGTCCCCGGCCCCCGTGAAGTTCTCCCAGCCGATCACCACCCCCATCGCCGCCGACGCGAGGTAGAGCGCGAGCACGCAGGGGGCGACGACCACGCTGACGGCGCCTCCCGAGGATTCGTCGTCGACGCCGAACCTGCGAATGGCGAGGACCGCGCCGACCACCATGGCGGCCAGGACGGCGAGGACGAGCAACAGCGTCATCATTGGGATTCCAAGGGAAGGAAGAGGGACCGGCAGCGAACGGATCCATCCGTAGCACGCGCGGTGCGGCCTTCTCAGCGGAAAGCAAGAACGTCCGCAAATGTCGCCCCGGTGTCGTGACCTGCCCGGACGTTCGCGGCCTCCGGGACCTCCGGAGCGCCCGGGGCACCCGCGACGTCCGAGGCGTCCGCGACCTCCGGAGCCCCAGGCCCTCCCCTGCGCGGTCGGCTCCCCCGGGCTACAGCGGCGCGCCCATCGCGTGGTAACCGCCGTCCACGTGCAGCGTCGTGCCGGTGACGGCCCGCGCCGCCGGGGACATCAGGAACAGCGCGGGACCGGCGACCACGGAGGCGTCCTTGGTGTCCCAGCCCAGCGGCGCGGAGTCGGCCCAGCCGTCCGCGATCTGGTCGAACCCGGGGATCGAGCCGCCCGCGAGGGACTTGACCGGCCCCGCGCTGATGGCGTTCACCCGGATGCCGTCGCCGCCGAGGTCGCGGGCCAGGTACTTCGTGGAGTTCTCCAGCACGGCCTTCGCCGACCCCATCCAGTCGTAGACCGGCCAGGCCCGGGAGGCGTCGAAGGTCAGGGACACGACCCCGGCGCCGTGCGGGGCGGCGGCCATGAGTTCCCGGAACCCCACGGCGAGCGCCTTCAGGGAGTACCCGGAGACGTGGATCGCGGTGGCCACGTCCTCCCAGGAGGTGTTGAGGAAGTTGCCGCCCAGCGCGTCGCCCGGGGCGTAGGCGATGGAGTGCAGCAGCCCGTCCACGTGCCCCCAGTGGGCGGCGACCTTGTCCGCCGTCGCGGTGACCTGGTCGGGGTCGGTGACGTCCATGGGCAGGATGTCCACGGGTTCGGCGGGGAGGCGTTTGGCCACCCGCTCCAGGATGGAGAGCTGCCTGCCGGGCGGGTTGGTCAGGATCACCTGGTGGCCCTGCTCCATCGCCTCCTCGGTGATCGCGTAGGCGATGGAGGACTGGGTGGTGATGCCGGTGATGAGGAGGTTCACCTGGGTTCCTTCTGCGCGTAGGTGCTGGCAGGAGGAACGTACCGGTGCGCGGACGGGCCGTCACCGGGGAATCGGTACAAGGTTCGGGCCCGGATTTTGAAACCCCAGGAGGCGGGCGGTGGCTGCTCCCCCGGGACCGCCACCGGACGCTCCGCCTCAGCCCCGACCGCCTCGGGCGCACCACCGGCCCGCGCCCTGCCCGTCCCCCGGGGACAGCCACCACCGAACGCGGGACCGGGAATGCCGTGTCGGCGTCACGAACAGTCCGGAAGACCCCGGTTGCGGTCGGGCCGGTCGATCTCGAACCAGACGGTAGTCCGGCCGTCCTCGTGGAGCGTGCCCCACCGGCTGGCCTGCGCGGCGACCAGGCGCATCCCCAGCCCGCCCACACGCAGCGGATCGGGGGGCCGCACGCACGGTGTGGTGACGGCGTCCTCGCTGATCGGCCCCTGGTCGGTGATCTTGACCTGAACGCGGCCCGGAAGCCGGTGCACGCTCACGATGACCTCGCCCCCGGCCAGGCCGCTGCGCGTGTGCGCGATCGCGTTGTTGAACACCTCGCTCGCCAGTTCCTGGGCCACTTCCCTCGCCAGCGGCGACAGGGCGGAGAGCGCGGAGATCCTGCGGCGCAGCAGGGCCGCCTGGTCGGGACGCCCCGCGATGATGAGCGCGGAGCCGAGGCTGCTCCAGCGCTGGTCCAGCACCAGGGGCGCCCTGTCGCGGGGGTCCACGCCCCTGCGGGGCAGCGGGTAACGCCCGGTGCCGCCGCCGTCCTGGAAACCGGAACCCGAACCGCCCCGACGCGATTGCATGCTTGTCACTGATCCCACCTGAAATCACCATCCTCCGGAACATCGCCACGAACAGGACGCAATTACCTGCGGGTTCGTGACCTGCGTCCACCCTGGTCACAGGGCCTGGGTTATCTCCACTGTCTGTCGTTTTTGGGAGAACGGATGACAGGGAGCGCAACGGCTCTGTAAGTTGTGCAGGGTGACGCAAGATCACTTCCCCTCCCTGCTCACAACGTTTCGCGATTTCTCAGGGAGAACGCAGAAACAGCTGGCCTTCGACATAGGCACCTCGCCCGCGTCCGTGTCTCGATGGGAGGCGGGGAAGTTCACGCCCAGCGTGGAGACCGCCGAGACCCTGGACCGGATGCTCAAGGCGGACGGCAGGCTCCTCAAGGCGTGGCGGAAGAAGACTTCGGGGACGGAACTGCCGGTGTGGCAGTTGAACGTGGCCCGGTTGCAGGAGCAGGCCGTGGCCATCGACTGCCTGTCACCGGTACTGGTTCCGGGCGAACTCCAGTGCTCTTCCTACGCCGAGGCCGTCTTCAAGGACGGACAGCCACTCGTTGCTGACGCTGAGGTGGCCCGCTGGGTCAACGCTCGCTGCGGACGCCTCAAAACACTGCGCGAGCACCACCACGACCCGGTGGTGACCTCCGTCTTTCCGCACAGCGCTTTGACCTGCATGCCTGATCACATCCGGAGGGAGCAGGCAGGACACCTGTTGCGACTGGTGGAAGGTGAGCGCGTCGAGGCCCACTTGTTGTCGCCGGGAACGTCCATGGTCGGAGTGACCGCACCAGTCAACCTGTACCGACTTGTTGACGGCGGCCTGGCTGTCTCCAGCGACTACATCGCGGGGAACGTCATCCTGGAGTCCGACAGCCATCCGCGTATGGAGGCGCTGGTAAGAAAGTGTCTGGCGTCCGCGCTGCCCGCTAGAGAGTCCCGGCAGCTGTTGAGGGAATTGGAAGCACCATGAGCAACGAGTGGCACAAGAGCAGCTACAGCAACACCGGGAGCCAGTGCGTCGAGGTCCGCGAACACGCCTCCGGCGCCGACGTACGCGACACCGTCCACCGCGAGGCCGGACACATCGAGTACTCCGCCGACTCCTGGGCATCCTTCCTGCGCGGAGTGAAGACCTCCGTCGTCTGATCCCAGCCGAGGAGAAGCCGTGCAGAAGTGGCACAAGAGCAGCTACAGCAGCAACGGAAGCCAGTGCGTCGAGGTGCGTGAGCACGCCTCCGGCGCCGACGTACGCGACACCCTCCACCGCGAGGCCGGGCACCTCACCGTCCCCGGGGATCAGTGGGTGGCACTGCTCAGCGGTCTGCGTTCCGGCCTGTAAACGTATCCAGCCCCCGCGCCCGCTTCGGCCGGGGGCTTTTTCCTGCCCAAAAGGCCCCAGGAAAAGAACCTCAAAACCAATCATTCCGGACAATAGAGAAACCTGGCCAGCCAGATTTTCCACAGTCCACCCAAGGCCCTGACCAGCACATACGGCTCGCGCGCGCACTTTTCCCGAACCCTACTCCCCCGTAGCGTCCTCCACTCCTCCGGCAGTCCCCTAATCTTTCCCCGAACACACAACTGAACACGAAAGACCCCGCGACGGTTACCTACCGCCCGGGGTCATGGCCAGCACACTCAACTCTAAGAACAGGAACTGCCAGCATGCGCCAGTTTAGCGCTGCCCTTCTGACCCGTGCCCTGGGTCTGGTGACATCCCTCTTCATTCCGGCGTGCGGACGCCACTCGGCCGCCGCCCGCCGTCGCCGTTCCACCCGGGTCCGCCGCTACGCCCCGGTTCCCGCCCCCGCCTCCGCGCGGTCAGGCAGGCCCCCGACCCAGCGGCGCAGGGCCCCGCGCCCCGCTCCGCGCCCGGTGCCCGCTCCGCGCCTGGCACCCGCCCCGGAGACCTTCCCGGCCGACGACATCGCCCTGGTCAGGCCCTACTACGTCGCCCGCGAGCGCGAGCGCGACCTCTCCCGCGTCCAGGCCGAGGCCACCATACGACTGCGCGCGTGGTCGCACGGATCCGTTCACGTCCCGGCACCGGCACCGCCGTCGGTCCCAGTCGCGGTTCCGGCCCCCGCGCCCGTTCCCGTCGGCGACCTCCTCGCCGCCGCACCCGCCCGGTACGCGGACGGGGTGGCGGTATGACCAGCGCGCCTGTCCACGACCCGTTCCCGACTCCCGGTCCGTTCGCCTTCTGGGGCCACCGCGGCTACGCCGGGACCCTGTCCGAACTCGCCCGGGTCCGCTCCGAACTCGCCCGCGACCTGGCCGGGTTCGACCCCGACCTGGTGGCGACCGTCCAACTCGTGGCCAGCGAACTCGTCGCCAACTCCTGCAAGTACGCCAGCCCCGGAGAGAGGGTCACCCGCACCCTGTCCATGCCGGACGAGCGCACGCTGCGCCTGACCGTCAGCGACGCGGGCGGCCCCACCCTGCCCCGCATTCCCAACGAGCGCACCGACGAGGAATGGGAACTCGCGGAGGGCCAGCGCGGACTCCTGCTGGTGCGCGACCTCTCCCGCACGTGGGCCAGCTTCACCTTTCCGCGCCGCCACGGCCTCGGCACCCACGTCTGGGCCGCCTTCGACGCCGAACCGCCCCGGAGCCTGCGCGGCGTCTGGTGACGTACGGAAAAGGGGCGCGGGCATGATGGTGCCCGCGCCCCCTCCCCCGAAGGTCACTCCTTCTTCTTGCGGCGCAGTTGCAGCATGCGAGGGGCCACATAGACCGCGAAGAGAATGGCCGTGAGGAGCACGCTCAGAGCGGCCCACAGGTAATCGCCCTCCCACGCGCGCCATACCGCCATACCGAGGAAAAAGGCTATGCCAACAAGCCTGAACCCGATGAGAGTGCGAAGCTCCTTCTTGGTCGGGTCCTTCGGAAACCTTCCCTCCATGTGCTCTGCCCCCTTCCTTGGTCGTCGATCCGCCGCAGCAAGCCCGAACGCAGTTACCCAGTTGCTGCCGGGACGGGCCCGATCGGGTGAAGCCCAGCGCGAACATGCCGTGGAAGCGGTGGTTCAGGCGCACCGTGCCGTCCTGGAGTTAGTAGGTGCAGGTAGCACTCGCTCTACACAGGCGGTAGTCGAAACGAGGAATTTTCGAAACTAATCGCGTGTCAGCATGAGATGGCCTTACATTGGAGGCGAGTGGGCGGTGCCATTAGCGACACCGCCCACTCTGGAAACATTTTAGGTTATTTCATGAGTGCAACAAGGCTAGGCATTATCCCTCGCTCTTGTTCTTTCTCAGGTGCACCAAACTGCGAACATGCAAGCCGAGAACGACCGCGAGGCCCAGGAATACGAAGACGCACATAGCAGCGAACAGCGTGCGCCCTTGCATCCAGAAGAGAGGAGCGACAGTTAGCATGCCGATCATCCCAAGGGCCGTGCCGAATATTCTCCACTTTGTTGCGCGAAGATCGTTTATATTAATTTGGCCTTCACTCACTTACATGTGGCGTCTTTCTTCTATTTTTAGCAGGTTGTGCGGACGCCCTCGTAGGAGAACCAGAAGCCGGCCATAGAAAAGAACACGCCAGCGACGGCCGCACCTCCAGTCGGGACCGTGCCCGTAAGAGAAACCACCAAACCGCCGGTTGAGATGGCCAGGGATCCCCATGCGAGCGCGCAAGGCGGGATGATCGTCTGTAGCCCGCTGGGGTCGGTGTTGTTGATCGGGTCGCAGGCCGCGTAGTTGTAGTTGTTGAGTTCCTGCCGGGACGGGTCGGGCTGGGTGAAGCCCAGTGTGAACGTGCTGTGGAAGCGGTGGTTGAGGTGCACCGTGCCGTTCTGGAACTGGTAGGCGCCGGTGAACCCGAACGGGCTCAACGCCGCCGCCTCGGTCCCTTCCAGGCTCTCAGAGGTGCGCTCGCCGTAGGGGCTGTAGTCGTAGACCACGTCCGGGGACTCGGCCTCCGAACCCTCGGCCGTCAGCGCCAGCACGGTGTTCTGCTGGTCGAGGGTGTAGTGGAACCGCTCGTCGCCGTCCCAGGCCACCATCGAGATCAGCTCACCGTCGGGGTCGCGCACGAAGCTGGTGCGCTCGCCTCCGGAGGCGATGTTGGTGACCCCGAGCGCGGTGTTGGACAGCTGCCGCTCCACCCGGCTGCCCTCGTGCACGTCGGTGACGCCGCGCAGCTGGGTCTGGTCGGTGGTGTCATAGCTCAGCCACGAGGCCAGTTCGCCCTCACCATCGTTGGAGCGCAGCGTCTGGTTGGTCACCGAGTACTCGTAGACGTACTCACCCCGCGAGGTCATGTTCCCGGCCTCGTCGTGGCCCACCTCGGAGCCGCGAGCCGAAGTGACTTGGTCTGCGTCGTTGTAGGCGAACTCCTCAGCCCCGGCGCTCAGCAGGTTGCCGACGTCGTCGTAGGTGTAGTCGGTGGTGCCGTCACTGGTGAGCCGGTCCAGGCCGTCGTAGGTGAAGGTCTCGGTCTCACCTTGGATGGTGCGTGACTGGAGTTGGTCGCTGTCGGCGCCGTCGTTGTCGTAGGAGTAGGCGGCCTCCACCAGGGCCTGGTCGGCGGCCCCGGTGGTGGTAATGCCGGTCAACCGGCCCGAGTCGTCGTAGGTACGCTCCTCGCTCGCCCCGTCCGGGTGGGTGATGGAGGTGCGGCGGTTGTTCTCGTCGTTGGTGAAGGTGGTCTCAGCACCCGTGTGGTCGACCAGCGAGGTGAGGCGGAAGGCGGCGTCGTAGCCGTAGGTCGTGGTCTTGCCGTGTTCGACCATCTCGGTGACGTTGCCCGCGGCGTCGTAGGCGTAGGCGGTCGTCTCGCTCCCGGCCGAGTCGGTGCGCACGGTTTCGAGCAGGTCGCCGCGGCCGTTGTAGGAGTGCTCCACCGTCGCCTGGTCGGTGTGCGTGGCGACCTGGCGGCCGTTGCCGTCGTAGACGATCGACTGGAGCAGGTCACCACCCTGGGAGATGGACACGATTCGGTCCAGGCGGTCGTAGCCGTACTCCAGCGTCACACCGTTGCCATCGGTGACCGAGGTGACCCGCGACAGCGCGTCGTAGCCGTATTCGGTGGTGCCCATCGGCCCCGGCTCGTCCATCGCCGTCATGTTCCCGGCACGGTCATAGGAGTAGTCGGTCACGTTGCCGTTGGCATCAGTGACCTGGTTGATCAACCCGTTGGAGTGGTACCGGATGTCGGCCACTTCGATGTCCATCTCCTCCTGGACGGCGGAGGTGAGATTGCCCGTGTCGTCGTAGGACATCTCCAGGGTGTCCCCGTCCGGGGTGGTCACGCTGGTGGGCTTGGCGGGGTTGGCGGTGTCGGTGAACCCGACCGACGTCGTGGCCCCCGTGGGCAGTTCGGTGCCGATGAGGTTGTTGAACTCATCGAAGTCGTAGGTCACCGAGGCTTGCAGGGCGTCGGTGGTGGTGGCCACGTCGGAGTTGGCCGTCCAGGTCTGGGAGCGGGTGTTGCCGACCTGGTCGGTGGCAGAGGTCTGGCGCCCCTGGTTGTCGAACTCGAAGGTGGACTCGCCACCGCCCGGGTCGGTCACCACGGTCTGGTCGCTGCCGGGCTCACCGTAGTCGTAGGAGGTGGTGGCCCCGTCCTCGGTGCCATCGGGCACGGTCAGGCTGGCGACCTCGCCGTCGTCGTTGTAGGCGATCGTCCACACCGCGCCGGTGGCGTCGGTGATCGAGGTCAGCAGGCCGTCGTCGTTGTAGCCGAACTCCAGCTCCTGGCCCGCGCGGTCGGTCAGCGCGACCATGTCGCCGTCACCGTTCCAGGTGAACTCGGCCGCGGCCTGCCCGACAGGGTCGGTGATGGCCGCGAGTTCGTCGCCGTCCCAGTCGAAGGTGGTCACCCGGTCCTGGGTGTCCACGACCGAGGCCAGGTTCCCTTCGGTGTCGTAGCGCATCCGGTGGGTTTGGCCGTTGCGGTCGGCTTGGGAGTACAGCCACCCCTCGGCGGTGAAGTGCCATACCTGGTCTTCGTACTCGCCCCGGTGCCAGCGCAGGTCGAAGGAGCCGTCGGAGTTCTCTTGTAGTTCGGCGTTGAGCCCGGAGGGCTGGTCGTACTCGCCTCCCTCGCCGTCGCCGAAGTTGACGCAGTATCCGGAGGGGCCGTGGAAGATGACGCCGGTCGAGCTCATCTCCAGGCCGACGTTGTGTCCGTGGGAGAGCAGCCAGGGATTGCCGTGCCACTGTTCCCAGGCGTTGGAATCGTAGAAACTGGACACCGACAGGTCCAGTCCGGTGCCAGCCATGGTGAGGTTGCGGTGGCGCAGAACGGCGTTGCCCGCGCTGAGGTTGACCGTCAGCTCCATACGGTCGCTGATCTGGTGGCGTTCCAGGGGGTAGTGCTCGCGCAGGCCACGCCCAGGGCCGCTCACACAGGTCAGAACCCGAGCCTCGGGGTTCTCGGTGCGGGCCTCGGGGGTAACTTCGTCTTCTGCTCCGGGCGGGGTCCAGGGTTCGTTGGGCGGCTCTCCACCTACGGGTTCGGTGTTGGCCTCGCCCGGCTCCCAGGTTTCGGGGACCGGGACGGTGCGGTCGGCGGGGGAGTGCGGATCGGTGTCGGCCAGGGCCGGGGGCGCGGACAGCAGCCCCAGAAGGAGGGCGGAGGCGGCGGTGGAGGCCGCCAGGGACCAGGGGATGTGCCTTCTCACGAGGGGGATCGCTCCCAGGGTAGGGATGTGCACGGGTGCCACCCGGACATGACGGCCCCACGGGTCCGTCTCCGGCGTGGCTCAGGCACCCGGTACGTTACGGAACGCTGCCGCGCGAGCACCATGAGCCCAGGGTGAAGAGCGTGACCCTGGGTGAGAGGGACCTTCGGGAAGTTTGACCACGGGCGCAACGGACAGTGACCGCGTTCGCGCAGATGAGCGCGAAAGCCCAGGAAAACACGGTGTTGCGTGCGCCGGATGACGTCCCCGCGACCTGCTGGGCTTGGTGGCCGGAACCGGCCCCGACGACAACAGTTGCCAGGAGGCAACGAACGTATTCCCCGGCACCACCAGTGGCGCGCGGCGTCTGGCGACCGCACGAGGAAGGGGCGCGGGCACCAGTGTGCCCGCGCCCCTCTCTGCGGACCCCCTGCGCGGAAGGGGGCCCTGGTCAGGGGGCTGTCACTCCCCCGTCGAGGTCGTGCTACTTCTCCAGACGGTCCAGCAGGGCGTGGTACTCGTCCCACAGCTCGCCGGGCAGGTGGTCGCCGAAGGTCTTGAAGAACTCCGGTACCAGCGCGGCCTCCTGCTTCCACACCTCGCGGTCCACGTCGAGCACGTAGGCCATGTCCTCGTCGGAGACGTCCAGCCCCTCGGTGTCGATGCCACCGGCCACGGGCAGGTAGCCGATCGGGGTCTCGACGGCCTCGGCCTCGCCCTCCAGGCGCTCGACGATCCACTTGATAACGCGGCTGTTCTCACCGAACCCGGGCCAGACGATGCGGCCCTCGGCGTCCTTCTTGAACCAGTTGACGTAGAAGATCCGGGGCAGCCTGGCCTCGTCGGCCCCCTGGCCCAGCTTCACCCAGTGGGCGAAGTAGTCGCCCATGTTGTAGCCGCAGAACGGCAGCATGGCGAAGGGGTCGCGGCGCAGCTCGCCCACGGCGCCCTCGGCGGCGGCGGTCTTCTCCGAGGAGACGTTGGCGCCCAGGTAGACGCCGTGCTGCCAGCCGAAGGACTCGGTGACCAGCGGCACGGCGGTGGCGCGGCGCCCGCCGAACAGGATGGCCGAGATCGGCACGCCCGCCGGGTCCTCCCACTCGTCGGCGATGGTCGGCGCCTGCCCGGCCGGGGTGGTGAAGCGGGAGTTCGGGTGGGCGGCGGGCTCACCCGAGCCGGGCGTCCAGGGACGGCCCTTCCAGTCGGTGAGGCCCGCGGGCGGCTCCTCGGTGAGGCCCTCCCACCACACGTCGCCGTCCTCGGTCAGGGCGACGTTGGTGAAGATGCTGTTGCCCCAGAGGGTCTCCACGGCGTTGGCGTTGGTCTTCTCGCCGGTGCCGGGCGCGACGCCGAAGAACCCGGCCTCGGGGTTGATGGCGCGCAGCTGGCCCTGCTCGTCGAAGCGCATCCAGGCGATGTCGTCGCCCACCGTCTCGACCTTCCATCCCGGGATGGTCGGCTGGAGCATGGCCAGGTTGGTCTTGCCGCAGGCGCTCGGGAAGGCGGCGGCGACGTAGTGCGACCGGCCCTCGGGCGGGGTGACCTTGAGGATGAGCATGTGCTCGGCGAGCCAGCCCTCGTCGCGGGCCATCACCGAGGCGATGCGCAGCGCGTAGCACTTCTTGCCGAGCAGGGCGTTGCCGCCGTAGCCCGAGCCGTAGGACCAGATCTCACGGGTCTCGGGGAAGTGCGAGATGTACTTGGTGGAGTTGCAGGGCCAGGCGACGTCCTCCTGGCCGGGCTCCAGCGGGGCGCCCACGGAGTGGACGGCTCTGACGAACTCGCCGCGCTCCTCGATCAGGCGCAGGGCGGCGCTGCCCATGCGGGCCATGATGCGCATGGACACCACGACGTACGGGGAGTCGGTGATCTCGACCCCGAGCTGGGAGATGTCGCCGCCCAGCGGTCCCATGCAGAAGGGCACGACGTACATGGTGCGGCCGCGCATGGCGCCCCGGAAGACCTCGCCGAAGGTGGCGCGCATCTCGTCGGGGGCGATCCAGTTGTTGGTGGGGCCCGCGTCGCTCTCGCGCTCGGAGCAGATGAAGGTGCGGTCCTCCACGCGGGCGACGTCGCTCGGGTCGGACTTGCAGTAGAAGCTGTTGGGGCGTTTGTCCGGGTTGAGGCGGACGAAGGTGCCCTGCTCGACCAGCTGGTCGGTCAGGCGGGCCCACTCCTCCTCGGAACCGTCACACCACACGATCTCGTCCGGCTGCGTGAGTTCGGCGACCTCCCGAACCCAGGAGACGAGCTCCTCGTGCTTGGTCGGCGCGTCCACGTCGGTATCCACGGCAGTCACAGCGGCTCCTTCTCAAGGTCGAGATCTCTCGCATCATGAACGACGACCCCCCGCAGTGACCAATTGGTTTAGGCCAATGGTCTACAGAACTCGCGACGGAAGAACGGATTTCCCTGCGCAGCAAGGGTTCCGCGTGGTCTACCACCGGGTACGCAAGCACGCGAACGGCGACTGTTCCGGTGCTGTTGGGAGCCGGTTCCCCTGTCAGAGGGGGAACCGGGTACCGCGACCGACACACCGTGCTGTTCGTCACACACCGTGTCCGGGGTCCGGGCGCGGGCACCGGAAGGGCACTAGACCTGTGCCGTCAGGCCCCGCGAGCGAAGGAGCGTTGTCGCAGGTGGGAGCGCCAGAGGCGGCGCCGGGCCGGATCAGCGCAGGATGGCGACGGGCCCCCGGGCGCCGTGCAGGACGGAGTGGCTCACCGATCCGAGCAGCAGCCCGCGAAAGCCCCCGCGCCCGCGTGAGCCGACCACGATGAGGTCGGCGGGGGTGGCCTCCTCCAGCAGGGCGATCACCGGGTGGGCGCGCACGACCCGGGTGCGCACCGGCACACCGGCGTGGCGCGTGCGGGGCCCGAGCAGCTCCTCCTCCAGCGCCTGCCGGGCGGCCTCGGCGGCGGTCGCGTCGTCGAACAGCTCGGGCGGGATGGGCCCGGTCGCGGCGGCGAAGGCCACCAGCGGCTGCCAGGCGCTCACCGCGACCAGCTCGGTGGCGGCGAAGTCGGCCTGCGCGAAGGCGAAGTCCGCCGCGCGCCTGCTGGGCTCGGACCCGTCGATGCCCACGATCACCCGGCCCCGCACGCCGTGCGCGGACGCGTGCTCCCGGGGCAGCACGATCACCGGGACGGGGGCGCGGGCGGCCAGCTCGATGCCCACGGAGCCGACGAACGCGGCCACGATCCCGCTCAGCCCGCGCGAGCCCACCACCACGGCGACGGCGCCCTCCGCGGAGGCCTCGGTGAGCAGGGCCTCCGCCGGGCGGTCGTACGAGAGCCGTTTCTGCACCCGCAGCTCGGGGAAGAGCCGCGCCACCCAGTCCCCGGCGTACTCCAGCAGGGACTCGGCCCCCTGGGAGTCGACCTCGTCGGGGAGCACGTCCGGGGCGACCGCCGGGTCGGTGTGCGCGGTCCCCGCGAACACGCCGACGGAGGCCAGCGGCCCGGCCGCCGCGACGATCCGGACCCCGAGTCCGCGCAGCATCGCCTGGTGTGCCGACCACTCCAGCGCGTGGCGGCTGGATTCCGTGCCGTCGACCCCCACGATCACCCATCGCGTCGTGGATGCGCCGTCCATGCGTGCGCCCTTCTCGTCGGCCGTCCCTGCCCCGCGTATTCCGCCGGTGTCCCCCGATGATGCCGTGTGAACACGCACCCGTGGATAACAGTGCCGACGCGAGTTGGGTGAGACAGGGCACCACGGGTAGGGGATGGCGGCACAGCGGTGGTTCGACCACGTGCCTCCGGGGGGATGTCTCCGCGGGAGGCGGAGGAATGTTCGTGGAAACAGGGGGCACGATGTCGCACTCCACACAGTTGCACTGGGACTACAGGGACGGGAAGGTCGCGGCCGTGGTCGCCGCGCTCGTGTACAGCCTGTGGGCCGTGGAGGTCATGCTGCCCGGCGGCAGCGCGGCCCAGGGGGCCCTGGCCGACCAGGGCTCGGACTTCGCCAGGTTCCTGGAGAGCGCGCACCGCATCGGGGCGATCCTGGTGGTGATCGCCGCCGCGATCGGGCTCGGGCTGGGCGCGCGGGAGAAGACGGGCCACCTGCTGGCGGTGTCGTGGTGGTGCATGCTCGTGTTCGGCGCGGCGTCGCTGGCCACCACGTTCTTCCCCGGGCCTTGCGTAGTCTCCACGGACGTCCCGTGCGCGACGGAGTCGCTGGCGGAAGGGCTGGAGGGGGCGACGGCGACCCAGGCCGTCGTCGCGGCGGTCGCGCTCCTGGCCGCACTGGCGGGCGCGGTCGTGCTGGCCGTGGACCGGCGCAGGATAGGCGACGGCAAGTGGCCGCTGGTGGCCGTCGTGGCCGCGCTCCAGCTGGTCAGCGCCGTCACCGTCCTGGTCGCGGCGGTACGGGTCTACGCGGGCGGGGGCGACGGCGACCCGGGGGTCGTGTTCAGCGCCCTGCAACGGATCCACCTGGTGACGGTGGCCCTGTGGCTGCTCACGGCGGGCCTGCTGCCCAGCCTGTGGAAGCGGTCCTGGACTCCCCGGGACGCCCGCGCCGAACGCTGAGACGGGAATTGTCGCCGGTGTGAAATGAGAGGGCCTGACCTGGGATGATCTTGTACTTATAGCTCATGTCGGCGCTCGAACCTCGCTATAAGTACAAGATCACGGCGGATGGGGCGGGCCCGCTGACCCCACTCCTCGGCGCCGCCCGACAGCGGGCGGCACGGCCTCCGGATGGACGCCCGGGACCGCCGTCCGGACCCCGGTCCGTCACGCCCCGGTCGGTCGTTCCCCGGTGTCGCGGAGGGCCTCCGGCAGGGGGCGCGCGTGCACCACGTGCAGGGTGCTCACCGCGCGGGTGAGCACCACGTAGAGCCGGTTGACGCCGCGTTCCTCGGCCTCGACGACGGCGGCGGGCTCGGCGACCACCACGGCGTCGAACTCCAGGCCCTTGGCCAGGCTCGCGGGGACCGCGACCAGGCGTCCCGCGTCCGGTCCGGCGTCCGCCTCCCCCAGCAGCGGTGCGGTCAGCCCCTGGGCCCCGAGCGCCTCGCGCAGGGCGGGCAGGTCGGCGTCGGCGGCGATGAGGCCGACCGAGCCCTCCCCCTTGAGCGCGGTGCGGCAGGCGTCGGCGACCGACGCGGCCAGGCTCCCCTCGGCGGGGGTGATCCGCAGCGCCCCGGGCGCGCGGCGCACGGCGACGGGTGCGCCCAACCCGGGGGCGATCGCGGGCAGCAGGCGGGCGGCGAAGTCGATGATCTGGGCGGGGACGCGGTAGCCGCGGTCCAGGACGCTCAGGTGGCCGGTGGGCTTGCCCAGGTGCTCCAGGAGCGTGGACCAGTTGACGGCCGCCGAGGGGCTGGTGCCCTGGGCGATGTCGCCGAGCACGGTGAGCGAGCCGGACACGCAGCGGCGGCCGATCCCCCGGCACTGCATGGGGCTCAGGTCCTGGGCCTCGTCCACCACGATGTGGCCGATCCCGGCGGGGCGCTCGATGAGCGAGGCGGCCTCGTCCACCAGGGCCAGGTCCTCCTCCGACCAGAGCGCCGCCTTGGGGCCGCGGGGGTTCCCCGGCAGCAGGACGGCGGCCTGCTCCTCGGCGGTGAGCAGCCCCTCGGCCGCGCGGGCCAGGCGCTCGGGGTCGGTGAGCAGCCCGAGCACCAGCTTGAGCGGGTCGGCCTTGGGCCACATGGCGGTGACGGCCGACCTCACGGCCGGGTCGCGGCGCACCTGGGCGTGGGTGCGGTCGTCGCAGACCTCGCCTTGGGCCTCCATGAGGGAGAGCACGGCGTGGGCGATGCGGTGGGAGAGGAGTTCGCGCCCGGAGCCGTAGGCGACGCCGCGTGCGGCCAGCTCGTCGAGGAGGGGGCGCAGGTCCTCGGGGTACAGGCGCCAGCGGCGCGACCCGCGGCGGACCATGACCGCCTCCTCGGGCGTGCGCAGGTGCGACCACAGGTCGCGGCGGACCACCTCGGCCATGCGGGCCTGGCCCTTGATCCGGGCGGCGCGGGGCTCATCGGTCCGGCACACCCACCCGGCGGCGGGGCGGGAACGCTCGGGCAGTCCGACGGTGAGCATCTCGGTGACGGTGGTCTGGTGGACGTCGACCTCGCCGAGGGCGGGCAGGACGTCGCGGATGTAGGAGAGGAAGGAGCGGTTGGGGCCGACGATCGCCACGCCGGAGCGGGAGAGGCGTTCGCGCTCGGTGTAGAGGAGGAAGGCGATGCGGTGCAGGCCGACCGCGGTCTTGCCGGTGCCGGGCGCGCCCTGCACGCACAGGGTGGTGCCGAGCGGGGCCCGGACGAGTCCGTCCTGCTCGGGCTGGATGGTGGCGACGATGTCGCGCATGGGCCCGGTGCGGGGGCGTTCGATCTCCGCGTCCAGCAGGGCGCTGCCGCGCTGTTCGGCCCCGGTCGGGGCGGCGGTGAGCGGCTCGTCCTCGAAGGCGGTGAGCACCGCCTCGGGGTCGGCGTCGCGGCCGTGGTCGACCGTGGTGAAGCCGTAGCGGCGGCGCAGGCGCACGTCCATCCGGTCGCCGGGGGAGGCCCGGTAGTAGGCGACGCAGATGGGTGCGCGCCAGTCCAGGACCATCGGGCGCCCCTCGGCGTCGTGGACGTGGCGGCGGCCGATGTGGATCCGGTCGGGCTCGGCGTCGGGGCCCGGGGCCGCGGGTCCGGCGTCGTCGGGCACGGCGTCGTCCAGGAAGACGGAACCCGGTTCGAAGTCGAGGCGGCCGAAGAACAGCGGGGCCCCGGGGACGTCGGCCAGTGCCGCGAGGCGGCGCTCGCGGCCGCGGTGCAGGGCGGCGTTGGTGACCTTGTCGCTGACGACGTCGCCCAGGGCGAGTTCGCTGCCCTCGACCTCCCTGCGCATCCGGTCGAGGGCGGCGCGGGCGGCGGCGAGGCGGTCGCGTTCGGCCCGGAGTTCGGGACTCACGGGCACGGCGGAGGCATCGGTCGTGGACATGCGGCGACCTCGGAGGGATCGGCGGGACAGGAAGGCCGCGCGTGCGCGGGTCCCGCCCCGGTCGCCGCGAGGGCCCGGTTCGTTCCGATCCGTGAGAGCGCACAGCACCCGTTCAGGGGGCGCGGCCGAAAAGAGACACCACCCTAACCCGCGCCGGGGCCCCCACCAAACCGGTCGGAGACGGCCCCCTCGCCCGGGGCGGTGCCGCCGCTGGCGCGAGGCGTTCCGGGGGACGGGGAACCGACGCGGACGCGGGACCGTCCGAAGGACCGGGAAAGGAAGGTGTCCACATGCACCACGTTCAGGACGACCTCGTACTGCGGCCCGACCTGCGGGCGGGATGGACCAGGCTGGCCGTCGGGGCGGTGGGCGCCGTGGCCGTGACCGCCGGTCTCGCGTTCCGCGTCGGCACGGAGGCGGCGCTGGTCTCGGCCGCCGTGTGGTGCGTGCTGATCCCGGTGCTGATCGCGCACGTGTACCGCGCCAGGATCGTCCTGACCGCGCACGAGATCGTCCTCAAGGGGGCGGTCCTCCAGCAGCGCCGGTCGCGGGCGCGTGCCGCGCGGACGGTCCGCGCGGCCGTCGTCCAGCCCCGCGGGGGTCCCTCCGACACCCTGTTCGTCCTCGACGCGCACGGCGGCGTGCTCGTCCGGGTCCACGGCGCCCTCTACACGACCGGGGACATGGACCGGCTGGTGTCCGCGCTCGGGGTGCCGTCCGGCGGCCCGGAGGGCCCCGTCACCCCCAAGGAGCTCCAGAGGTTCCAGCCAGGCCTCACCACGTGGGTCGAGCGGCACCCCTACCTGCTCGGGTCCGCGATCCTCGGCGCGCTGCTCCTGGTCGTGCTGGTCGGCCTTCTGGTCGGCACGTTCGTGACGGCGGGGTAGCCCCGGCGGGCGCGCGGCGGCCAGGCGGCGCCGCCGGGCCGAACGTCCCCGCCGGGCCGGTCAGGTCTTGCGCAGCCGCACCCGGCTCACGCGGTGGTCGTCGCCCTTGTACAGGATCAGGGTGGCCCGTCCCCGGGTGGGACGGATGTTCTCCACGAGGTTGACCTCGTTGATGGTGCGCCAGGTGTTGGCGGCGAACTCCAGCGCGTCCTCCTCGCCGATGGAGGTGGCCATGTGGTGGAAGTAGGAGCGCGGGTCGGAGAACGCGGTGCGGCGCAGCTCGCGGAAGCGGTCGAGGTACCAGCCGCGGATGTTCTCCACCCTGGCGTCCACGTAGATGGAGAAGTCGAAGAAGTCGGCCACGGCCAGGCGCCCCACGGCGGGGGTCTGGAGGACGTTGATGCCCTCGACGATGAGGATGTCGGGGCGGTGCACGGTCTGGCGCTCGTCCGGCACGATGTCGTAGTTCAGGTGGGAGTAGACGGGGATGTCGATCCGGTCGGCCCCCGCCTTCATCTCCGACACGAAGCGCACCAGGGCGCGGCGGTCGTAGCTCTCGGGGAAGCCCTTGCGGCGCATCAGGCCGCGCGACTCCAGCACCGCGTTGGCGTGCAGGAAGTTGTCGGTGCTGACCAGTTCCACGTCGGGGTGGTTGGGCCATTGGGCGAGCAGGGAGCGCAGGAGGCGCGCCGTGGTGGACTTGCCCACCGCGACGCTGCCCGCGACGCCGATGATGAACGGCGACGGGCGGTCGGACTCGCCGAGGAAGGCGCGCACCGCGGCGTGCCGCTGCTGGGTCGCGCCCACGTAGAGGTTGAGCAGTCGCGACAGCGGCAGGTAGACGTCCCGCACGTCCTCCAGGGAGGTGGGGTCGGTGGTGCCGCGGAGCTCGGCGAGGTCCGCCTCGGTCAGGGAAAGGGGTGTGGAGGCCCGGAGCGCGGCCCAGGCCTCCCGGTCCATCTCCACGTACGGCGTGGAGAAGCCGTTCTTCGTCGTGTGAGACACGAATGACCACCCTAGAGCAGGGGGTCGACCGCGCCGGGCGGCCGGTCCCCACAAGTCCCGCCACAGTGCCGGAAACGTGCCCGAAGCCACATGTTCACGACACGTACGCCCAAAATTTTGCCTCTCCTTCCCGGAGGGTGGAATCGGTTCCACTCGCTGCCTCCCCATGCCCCCGACCTGCGCGGTCTACTCCCCATGCACCAAATGGTCTATACCGTTACCTGGGAAAACGACCAGTGGTATGGATGCCTGGTTGGTCGATTCGACCGGCTTCTTCGCTTACGCTGGCGGCCATGTGCGGAATCGTTGGCTACGTCGGGCCGCAACCGGCGCTTGAGGTTGTCGTGGGCGGCCTCGCAAGGTTGGAGTACCGCGGATATGACTCCGCGGGTGTGGCTGTGCTGGGCGGGGGCGCCCTGCGCACCGAGAAGCGCGCGGGCAAGCTCGCGAACCTGCGCCAGGCGCTGGAGGAGCGGCCCGTCAGCGGCGACGGCGCCGGGATCGGGCACACGCGCTGGGCGACGCACGGGGCCCCGAACGACGTCAACGCCCACCCCCACGTGGACAACGACAACCGCGTCGCCGTCGTCCACAACGGCATCATCGAGAACTTCGCCGCGCTGCGCCTGGAGCTGGAGGAGCAGGGCTGCAAGTTCCTCTCCGAGACCGACACCGAGGTCGCCGCGCACCTGCTCAACACCGAGCTGGCCCGGACCGGCGAGCTCCCCTCCGCCATGCGCGCGGTGTGCAGGCGGCTGGAGGGCGCGTTCACCCTCGTGGCCGTCTCCGTGGACGACCCCGACCTGGTCGTGGCCGCCCGCCGCAACTCGCCGCTGGTCGTCGGCCGCGGTGAGGGCGAGAACTTCCTGGCCAGCGACGTGGCGGCGTTCATCGCCCACACCCGCGAGGCCGTCGAGCTGGGCCAGGACCAGGTCGTGGAGCTGCGCGCGGACTCGGTCACCGTGACCGACTACGACGGCAACCCCGTGGACGTGCGCGAGTACCACGTGGACTGGGACGCCTCCGCCGCCGAGAAGGGCGGCTACGACTACTTCATGCTCAAGGAGATCGTCGAGCAGCCGCGCGCGGTGGCCGACACCCTCCTGGGCCGCGTGACGGTCGACGGCCAGCTCACCCTGGACGAGATGCGCCTGTCCCCCGAGGACCTGCGCTCGGTCGAGAAGATCGTCATCATCGCCTGCGGCACCTCCTACCACGCGGGCCTGATCGCCAAGTACGCCATCGAGCACTGGTGCCGCATCCCGTGCGAGGTCGAGGTGGCCAGCGAGTTCCGCTACCGGGACCCGATCCTGGACCAGCAGACCCTGGTCATCGCCATCTCCCAGTCCGGCGAGAGCATGGACACCCTGATGGCGGTCCGCTACGCCCGCGAGCAGCGCGCCCGGGTTCTGGCCATCTGCAACGTCAACGGGTCGACCATCCCGCGCGAGTCCGACGGCGTGCTGTACACGCACGCGGGCCCGGAGGTCGGCGTCGCCGCCACCAAGACCTTCCTCACCCAGCTGGCCGCCTGCTACCTGATCGGCCTGTACCTGGCCCAGGTGCGGGGGCTGAAGTTCGGCGACGAGATCAACACCGTAATCGCCCAGCTGGCCACCATGCCCGAGCAGGTCGAGCGGGTCCTGGAGACGGCCGAGCCGGTCCGCGAGCTGGCCCGGTCGCTGTCGGACGCCGACACGGTGCTGTTCCTGGGCCGCCACGTGGGATACCCCGTGGCGATGGAGGGCGCGCTCAAGCTCAAGGAGCTGGCGTACATGCACGCCGAGGCGTTCGCCGCCGGCGAGCTCAAGCACGGGTCGATCGCGCTGATCGAGGACGGTGTGCCGGTCGTCGTGGTGGTGCCCTCCCCCAAGGGCCGCAGCGTGCTGCACGACAAGATCGTGTCCAACATCCAGGAGGTGCGCGCCCGCGGCGCCCGCACCATCGTCATCGCCGAGGAGGGCGACGAGGCGGTCCGCCCGTACGCGGACGTGCTCATCCCCATCCCGGCCGTGCCGACCCTGCTCCAGCCGCTCGTGTCCACGATCCCCATGCAGGTGTTCGCCTGCGAGCTGGCCCTGGCCAAGGGCAACGACGTGGACCAGCCGCGCAACCTGGCCAAGAGCGTGACGGTCGAGTAGGCGGACCGGGGAGGGGGCGTGTCCGGCGCGCGGCGCCGGGCGCGCCCCCTTCTTGTGTCCGGGGCCGGGCCGCGTGTGAGGTGGTCCGCATGTGAGGGCGGTCCGCGTCTGAGGTCAGCCCGTGTGCGGGGGCGGTCTGCTTCCGGGGGCGGTCCGCGTCCGAGGTCGCCGTGTGCGGCGCGGGGCGGCGTGCGGCGGCGTGCGGCGGCGCGGGGACGCGCCGTGTGCGCGACCGGGTCCGCTCCCCTTCGTGGGAACGCTCCCGTCAGCGCGGGGCGCCGCGTCCGGGCCCGTCGTGGGCGGAGCGTGCGGCGGAGACGTCGGGGTGGGTCGGCAGGATCGCGCTCAGCGCCAGGACGTCGAGGATGCGGGTCAGCTGGCGGGGCGGGCAGGCCAGGAGAAGGTGGTGCCGGGCCCCCGCGGCGAAGCGCAGGGCGCGGACGAGGGCGTTGACGCCCGAGGCGTCGATGAACTCCACCGCGGACAGGTCCACCACGACGCAGCCGTCCGCGGCGGCGGCCGTGATCCGGGTGAACGCCTCCTCGGCGGTGGCGATGTCGATCTCGCCGCCCAGCTCGACGACGGTGGTCCCGTCACAGACGAACTGGTCCTGTTCCGTGTCCAGCACGGTCACGCCTCGCTCCGGGGATCGGGTGTAGGGAACTCTGCTCAGGACGCGGTCGGCCAAATGCCGACATGCGTTGACAGCCTACTCTTCCCGGGCGGTCCGTCCGGTGCCGTCCACAGCCCCCGGCGCCCTTTTCCGGCACCCCCTCAGGGGCGTGCGTCAGCCCTCACCACCGCATATCGCCCACACGATTTTTCCGCGGCTCCTGACCGGTTCCCAGCCCCATTCACGGCTGAAAGCGGAGACGAGGCCGAGCCCCCGGCCCGACTCCGCGAAATGGTGGGCGTCCACCCTGACCGGGGCTTTCTCGCTGGAATCGGCGACCATGCACACCACGCCGCCCCGCCCGCCGTCGAGGCGGCGCAACTGCACCACGACGCGGCCGCGCGGGGCGCCGCCCTCGGGGAGGGCGTGTCGGCAGGCGTTGCCCACGAGTTCGGAGACGATCAGCCGGACGTCCTCGACCTCCGCGGAGAACCCCCACTCCTCCAGGGCCCCGGAGGCGAACTCGCGCGCCCGGCGCACCGACTCCGGCGAGGCCGCGAACGCGCCCGCCGCCGCGTCCCTCGTCCGCGCGCGCTCACCGACCGAGAGACGGCCCAATGGGTCGTCCCACCAGCCGCCCAGGAGTGCCTGGGAGGCCTCCGCGAGGGAGGGGCGGCTCCAGGAGGGCTCGGAGTCGGTCTCCGAGGACACCAGCTCTGCGTTCATCACGGTCCTCACGAGTGCGCTGTCGGTTGACCCGGTCCGCGGGGCCATCGTGGCTTACATCTGTAAGACACAGATGCACGTGCAGCTCAACGTCCGGCCTAGAGTATAGGACGAAGCACCCTTATTGGTAGATCCCCTGCGCAGAATTCACAGACGGGCATCCGTGTTTACACCAGACCCGTAAGGGGCCCATAGGCCCCAACCCAATCCCCGCTCAGCTCTGTCCGTAACAGGACCCCGTGGGTATACTGAGCGGTCGCCCGCACCAAGCCGCTTACAGCCGTTGCACAGGAGGCGATGTGGTCGCCGAAGAGGCACAGAATATGCAGGTCACCCAGGATTTCCTGGCCAATTCCAGCGGTGGCCCCACCGTGCTGCGCATTCTCCTGGGAACGCAGCTGCGGCGGCTGCGCCAGGAGAAGGGGATTTCGCGGCACGACGCCGGGTACGCCATCCGCGCCTCCCACGCCAAGATCAGCCGCATGGAGCTCGGCCAGGTCAGCTTCAAGCGCCGCGACGTGGACGACCTGCTCAAGCTCTACGGCGTGGACCAGGCGGACCAGCGCGAGGCCCTCCTCGGGCTGGTCTCCAGCGCCAACGCCCAGGGCTGGTGGCACAAGTACGGCGACGTGCTGCCGAACTGGTTCGGCGTCTACGTCGGCCTGGAGGAGGCCGCGTCGGTCATCCGCACCTTCGAGGTCCAGTTCGTCCCGGGCCTGCTCCAGAGCGAGGACTACGCGCGCTCGGTCATCCGCCTGTCCCGGACCGCCACGTCGGAGGAGGACGTCGACAGCCGGGTGCAGATGCGTATGCGCCGACAGCGCAGATTCGTCGAACCGGAGGCGCCCAGACTGTGGGCGGTCATCGACGAGGCCGTGCTGCACCGCCCCTACGGCGACACCGGGGTGATGCGCGGGCAGATCGAGCACCTGGTCGAGATGGCACGCCGCCCCAACATCACCCTCCAGATCGCCACCTTCGCCATGGGCGGCCACCCCGCCGCGGGCGGCCCGTTCAGCATCCTGCGCTTCCCCACCCCCCAACTGCCCGACGTGGTCTACCTGGAGCAGCTGAGCAGCGCCCTGTACTTCGACAAGTACGACGACACCCACCGCTACGCGCAGACGATGGACCACCTCGCCACCCAGGCGCCGCCGCCCTCCGCCACGGAGGAGATCCTCCGCGGCTTCCTGGAGCGCTACTCCTGACCGCCGTCCCCGCCCGCCGGTTCCCGAGCCCCTGAACGGGGTACCCGCCTCGGGAGACCCCCTCCCCCACCGCCTTCCCACGCCTGGTCGCTCTCCGCGCCCAGGCGTTCGCTTTGCGCACACGAAACCGGCCCCCCGGTGGCCGCCTTCGGCCACGACCGGACAACGATCCTCGGGGACCGAACCCCCGGCTTCCCCGCCGCGTTAGGCGTGACGTGCGGTTCCGCTCCCGAACCAGTCGACGCGCTTGCATAAGTACTTACCGCCGTAAGTACGAATGCACGTGCATAAGCTACGCTTTGGCTCGCACCGGGGATGAAACAGCCCAACGGGGGACAGGGCCACCCATGCCCGGGGGTCGACTTCCCGGCGGGGCCCCGGTGGTTCGACACAACGGGCGCGGCGGACTGGACCGCCGCGTGTGGACACACCCCGCTCACGCGTCCCCCACGTTCCAGGAGGTTGAGATGCATCCGATCTACAACGGCGTTCCCGCCGGCCGTCTGCCGAAGGTCGTCTGGACCAAGAGCAGCTGGAGCAATCCGGACGGGAACTGTGTCGAGGTCGCCACGCTTCCGGACGGGGACATCGCCGTGCGCAACTCGCGCGACCCCCAGGGACCGGCGCTCGTCTACACCCCCGCCGAGATCGAGGCCTTCGTGCGCGGCGCCAAGACCGGCGACTTCGACGCCCTCCTGCGCTGACCGGAAGCCCCCACCCCTCAGACCATCCCGGAAAGGGTCCGCGTCGAGGGTCGCCGCGACCACCCGAACCCGTCCGGCGGCCCGCACTCCGTCCACGGCGCGGACGCGAGCGGAGCCCGGCACCACCGCGGTGCCGGGCTCCGTTGTCTCCGGGGACGTACTACAGGCGGGTGGGGTCGACCAGACCGCCGGGCGCGCCGACCGGCGGCTGCTCCCACGGCAGGTGGGTGGCGCCCAGGGCGGGCTTGAGGTCGAACAGCCACGCGGCCTTCTCGTCGTACTCCGCGAAGAAGGGCTTGCCGACGAGTTCGGGGTCGCGCGCCTGGATGAAGTGCAGGACGAAGACCTTCTGGCCCGCCACCTCGGTGACGCCGTCCACGCACACCTTGCCCGGGGTCGCCGACATCGACGGGCCGCGCACCGTGCGGGCCAGGCCCGAGACCTTCTTGTAGGCGCCGCGGAAGATCTCGTAGGCCTCCGCGAGCGGCACCGCGAAGTAGTCCTGCGGGCCCGTGTCGCGCTCGACGAACATGTAGTACGGGACCATGCCGTGCCGCAGGTGGGTGCGCCACATGCTCTCCCACACGGCGGAGTCGTCGTTGATCGTGCGGATCAGCGGCGCCTGCGTGCGGATGACGGCGCCGGTCGCGCGGATGCGGCGCACCGCCTCCTGCACGAGCTCGGGCCTCATCTCGTTGGGGTGGGAGAAGTGGGCCATGAACGCGAGGTTCTTGCCCGAGGCCACGACCTTCTCGAACAGGCGCAGGGTGTCGTCGGCGTCCGGGTCGGTGACGAAGCGCTGCGGCCAGTAGGCCAGCGCCTTCGTGCCGATGCGGATGGCCTCCAGGTGCTCGATCTCCAGCAGCGGCTCGATGTACTTGGAGATGACCCCCTCGCCCATGATCATCGGGTCGCCGCCGGTGAACAGGACGCTGGTGACCTCGGGGTGCGAGCGGACGTAGTCGACGAGCTGGTCGATCTCGCTGGAGGCGAACTTCAGGTCGGCGTCGCCGACGAACTGGGCCCAGCGGAAGCAGTACGTGCAGTACGCGTGACAGGTCTGCCCCTGCTTGGGGAAGAAGAGCACGGTCTCCTTGTACTTGTGCTGGACGCCGGGGATGGGCTCCTCGTTGGCCAGCTTGGGCACGTTGAGGTCCATCTGGCCCGCGGGGTGCGGGTTCAGGCGTGCGCGGATCTGGTTGGCGGCCTCGTTCAGCTCCTTGCGCTGGGCGCCAGAGCGCAGCAGGTCGGCGATCCGGGACACGTCGTCCTGGGGCAGCATGTCCGCCTGCGGGAAGACCAGGCGGTAGATCGGATCGTCAGGAGCCGCGTCCCAGTCGATCAGCTCGTCGACGACGTAGCTGTTGACCCGGAACGGCAGCACGGTGGCCACCGCCTGCACCGCGAGCCGCTCGTCGGCGGCGAGTCCGGCTCGCGTGGTGAGCTCGTCGAGGTGTTTCGTCGTGTAGGCACGAAACCGACGTCCGGCGGACGGGGACGTAGCCGCGTCTGGCGTAACGCTCACGCCTCTCCTCTCTGCGGGTGAGCAGGGCGCCCGGCGGGTTGGTGCGGGCAGCCCTGATCCGGCGGTTCCGGTGTGCGGGCACACCGGCGGACCGCCGGAAGGGGTTCGATGTGGTTGTCGCGTGCCGCCGGAGGGTGATCAAACCCCGGGGCAGCGAGCGGATATACCCCGTTTAGGGACTTTTATCCATCATGCGGGAAGTCCAGGCCTGACCTGGACATACGGGAAGTATCCTCGCATGAGTACACGAAAGCGCCCGACGACGCCGCCCCGGCGCGACCCGATACCGTGTCACCGCGTCCGCCCACCACACCCGTGAGGGAACAGTTGACTGGTACACCCGACGCGGAGGCGTCCGTCGTGCGGCGCTCGTCACCGCCGATCATCGCCGTGGACGCGATGGGCGGAGACAACGCGCCCGCCGAGATCGTGCGGGGCGCCGTGATGGCCGTCCGCGAACTCGGCCTGCGCGTCCTGCTCGTGGGGCGGCGGAGCGAGATCGCCGCGCTGCTCGCCGAGGAGGGCGCGCTGCGCGACATCCCCATCGTGCACGCCGAGGACAACCTGGCCATGCACGAGGGCGCCCTGGCGAGCTGGCGGCGGCCCCGCTCCAGCGCGGCCGTCTCCTGCCGCCTGATCCGCCGGGGCGACGCCGACGCCCTGGTCTCGGCCGGGTCCACCGGCGGGATCGTGGCGACCTCCACCGTGCGGCTGCGCACCCAGCCCGGGGTGCTGCGCCCGGCGCTGGCTGTGACCCTTCCCACCGGTGAGACGCCCACGATCATGGTGGACGCCGGGGCCAACGCCGACGCCAAGCCCGAGATGCTGGTGCAGTTCGCGCACCTGGGCTGCGCGTACGCCCAGACCGCGTTCGGGGTGCGCAGGCCCAGGGTGGGGGTGCTCACCATCGGCTCGGAGCCGGGCAAGGGCAACAAGCTCGTGCGCAGGGCGACGGAGCTGCTGGCGGCCACCGCGGAGGGGCCCCCGGCGATGGACTTCCGGGGCAACATCGAGGGCCACGACCTGCTGGCGCGCAAGGTGGACGTGGTGGTGACCGACGGCCACACCGGCAACGTGGCGCTGAAGTCGGTGGAGGGCACGGCCGCGTTCGCGATGGAGGCCGTGCAGGCGGCGCTGACCTCCTCGACCGCGGCCAAGGCGGGCGCGCTGTTGCAGCGCAGGGCGCTGCGGAGCCTGCGTGAGCGGCTGGACAGCGAGACCTACGGCGGCGCCGCGCTGCTGGGCCTGAACGGGACCGTGGTGATCGCGCACGGCGACAGCCGGGCCAAGGGCGTGGCCCGCGCCTGCCAGCTCGCCAACGACCTGGCGGGCGGCCGCATCGGGGACCAGATCCGCCGCCGGGTGCACAGCCGCCCGCCGAACTGGCTGCACCGCCTGGCCCAGTCCGAGGCGCCGGGGCAGCGGGCCGCGGAGCCGACCGAGGAGCGCTGACGGACGGGCCCTCCGGGTGAGGGGACGGACCCGTCAAACGGGACGTCTCCCGGCCGGTACGGGCCGGGAGGGCGCCGATACGCGGTCGCGGACGTGCCCCCTGGCCGGATGCGGCAACGTTCAGCCGGTCCCGAGCCGGGCGGTCTACCGTGGCAGCCATGCGCACACCCGCCCCCCGGCAGTTGCTCTGGTTCGCCGTCCTCGTGGTGTCCTTGGCAGCGTTCACCGCCGCCGCCTGGCCCGTGGGGCCCTTCCTCCTCGGCCTGGCCCCGGACGACCTGCCGTTGGGACGGATCGCGCTGGGAACGTTGTTCGCCGCGGCGGCACTGGCCGCACTCATCCGTATCCGCCGATCCCCGGTCTGGTTGGGATGGCTCATCGCGGGCGCCTGGGCGGTGGCGCTCGCCGCGGTGGCCGCTATGGGGACGCTCGCCTGGCTCCTCCTGGGCTCCCCCGGCGTCGAGGGAATCGACCAGCTCTCCCCCAGAGCGTTGGACGCGATCGCCACCCGCTCCTTCGCCGTCGTGGCTGGCCTGGGAGGTGTGGCCCTCCTGGTCATCGCCTACAGGCGCCAACGCACCGTCGAGAACGGTGAACAACGCGAGGGCACCAGGCTGTTCACCGAACGGTTCACCACCGCCAGCGAACAGCTCGGCCATGAGCGCGCCTCGGTCCGGCTGGCGGGCGTGCACGCACTGGCCCACCTGGCCGACGACGCCCCCGAGCATCGCGACGACCTGGTGCAGATGGTCATCGACGTGCTGTGCGCCTACCTGCGGATGCCCTACGACCCCGCACCCGACCCCCTGCCCAAGAACGCCGGCAAAGCCCGACGCGAGGAGCACGGCAGGAGTGAGCTGGAGTTCGCCGCCATGCGGGAAGTGCGCCACACCATTATCCGCGTCATCGGAAACCGTCTGCGCGCGGACACCCGGTGGCGCGGCAGGAACTACGATTTCACCGGTGTCGTCTTCGACGGCGGCGACTTCACAGGCGCCTGTTTTTCGGGAGGCCGAACAAACTTCACCGAGGCCAGGTTCTCCGGCGACAAGATTCTCTTCACCGAAGCCAGGTTCTCCGGAGGGCAGGTGTTCTTCACCAAGGCCGAGCTTGTCAGTGGCCTGATGGATTTCAGCTCGGCTGAGTTCACCGACGGCTGGGTCTCCTTCGCCGAGGCCAGCTTCACCGGCGGCCGAGCCGACTTCACCGAGGCCAGGTTCGCCGGCAGCCGGGTGGACTTCAGCATGGCCAGCTTCACCGGCGGTCGGATGTCCTTCGCCAAGGCCGGGTTCGACGGGGGACAGATATCCTTCACCGCGGCCAGATTCTCTGGCAGCCGGGTGTCCTTTTCCGGATCCAGCTTCACGGGCGGCTGGATGTCCTTCGCCAAAGCCGAGTTCTCCGGCGGGCAGGTGTCCTTTGCTGGTTCCGGATTCTTCGGCGTGCGGGTGTCCTTTGCCGGGGTGAGTTTCACCGGCAGTCAGGTGTCCTTTTCCGGATCCAGCTTCACCGGCGGCTGGATGTCCTTCGCCAAAGCCAAGTTCGCTGACGGACAGGTGCTCTTCACCGAAGCCGAATTCTCCGGCGGCTGGGCGTCCTTCGCCGGGGTGGGGTTCACCGGCGGCCAGGTGTCCTTCACAGGGTCCAGCTTCACCTACAGACGGGCTTCCTTCATCAGGACCAGGGCCTCCGGTGGTCGGGTGGACTTCAACATGGCCAGGTTCACCGGCGGCCGGGTGTCCTTCACAGACGCCGAGGGCACACCTCCCTACGGTCTACGGGAGGCCCAGGTGCAGGCCGTGCCCGGAACCCTGTCCGTACCTGAGGCGTGGGAGCGCTCACCCCGGCAGGAGACTCGGAGCGCTCCGAGCGCTCCGGCCGAAGAACCGTCCGCACCCAGTGATCCCTGACCGGGGAGAACGCCGCACCGGCCGGGAGGGGCGGCTCCGGTCGGTACGCTTGGGGCATGGCCGACCCGCAGGAAGTACTCTCGCGACGGGTCCAGTCCGCCCTCGGCGCCGCCTTCGGCCCCGAGTTCGCCGACACCGACCCCGTCATCCGCCCGTCCCAGTTCGCCGACTACCAGGCGAACGCCGCGCTCGCGCTCGCCAAGCGACTGGGCCGAAAGCCGCGTGAGGTGTCCGCGGCGATCATGGAGCACCTGGACGTGGCCGACGTCTGCCGCGACGTCGAGGTCAGCGGGCCGGGCTTCATCAACCTGACGCTGCGCGAGGACTGGATCGCCGAGCAGACCCGCCAGCTCCTGGACGACCCGCGGCTGGGGGTCCCCGAGCAGGAGCGCCAGAACATCCCGCTGGACTACTCCGCGCCCAACGTGGCCAAGGAGATGCACGTCGGGCACCTGCGCACCACCGTGGTCGGCGACGCGCTCGCGCGCTCCCTGGAGTTCCTGGGCCACAACGTCATCCGCCAGAACCACATCGGCGACTGGGGCACCCCCTTCGGCATGCTCATCGAGCACCTGCTGGAGGTGGGCGAGGACTCCCCCGAGGCGGACCTGGTCACCACCGACCCCAACGCCTTCTACCAGGCGGCCCGGACCAAGTTCGACGCGTCGGGCCCCGGCTCCGACGACTTCGCCGCGCGCGCCCGCCGCCGCGTGGTCTCCCTCCAGAGCGGCGACGAGGAGACGCTGCGCCTGTGGCGCAAGCTCGTCAGCCTCTCCAAGGCCTACTTCAACAAGGTGTACGCCAAGCTCGGCGTGACCCTCACCGACGAGGACCTCGCCGGGGAGAGCAGCTACAACGCCGCGCTCGCCGACGTGTGCGAGGAGCTGGAGGCCAAGGGCATCGCCGAGGTCAGCGACGGCGCCCTGTGCGTGTTCCTGGAGGGCTTCACCGGCCGCGAGGGCAAGCCCGTCCCGCTGATCGTGCGCAAGAGCGACGGCGGCTACGGCTACGCCACCACCGACCTGGCCACCGTCCGCCACCGCGTGGACGACCTCAAGGCCGACCGCATCCTGTACGTGGTCGGCGCCCCGCAGGCCATGCACTTCAAGATGGTGTGGGCCACCGCCCGCGAGGCCGGGTGGCTGCCCGAGGGCGTGGAGACCGTCCACGTGCAGATCGGCAACGTGCTGGGCGGCGACGGCAAGATCCTGCGCACCCGCAGCGGCGCCCCGGTGCGCCTCATGGCGCTGCTGGACGAGGCGATCGAGCGCGCCGCCGCGGTGGTCGCGCAGAACCGCCCCGACCTGGACGCCCGGGGGCAGGCCGAGATCGCCCGCCAGGTCGGCATCGGCGCGGTCAAGTACGCCGACCTGTCGGTCGCGCACGACACCGAGTACACCTTCGACTTCGACCGGATGCTGGCCCTGACCGGCAACACCGGCCCCTACCTCCAGTACGCCCAGGCCCGGATCCGGTCCATCTTCCGCAAGGGCGGCCTGGAGCTGTCGCAGGCCAGGGGGGACATCAGCGTCTCCGAGGGCGCCGAGCGCGACCTGGCCCTCAAGCTGCTGGAGTTCGGCGCGGTGGTGGCGCAGGTCGGCGACCTGCTCCAGCCGCACCGGCTGTCCACGTACCTGTTCGAGCTGGCGCAGTCCCTGACGGCCTTCTACGAGCACTGCCCGGTGCTGACCGCCCCGAGCGAGGCCGAGCGCGAGTCGCGCCTGGCACTGGTCGCGGTGGCGTTCCGGGTCCTGGTCCAGGGTCTGGACCTGCTGGGCGTGGAGGCTCCCGAGCACATGTAGCGGCGCGGACGCGGGTCCACCGGACGCGCGCGTGAAGGAGGCCGGGGCGGCGGCGCCCCGGCCTTCTTCGTGTGCGCGTCGGCGACCGTGCGCGTGCGGGCCTTCGCGCACCGTGCGCGTCCGGCGTCGCACGGCTGGCCGGTTCCGGCCGCCGGAGACCGCCCGGGAGATCTCACACGGGACGAACCGCCTCGCCAGGGGCGGTTCTCGCGCGTGTGCGGCCACCGAGTCGAAGATCTCGCCTCCGGCCGGGCCGGAACCCCGTTCTCGGACAGGGCGTCAGACCTAAGGTATGGACAAAAGCCTCAGATAAGACAAAAGGGAGAAATCGGTATGACAACCGCCCCCGCGGAGGTCGGCCCCAGACCCGGCACCTGGTACCTCGACCCCCTGCACTCCAGCCTGATCTTCGTCGCCCACTACCTGCGCTTCGGCCGGGTCCAGGGCACGTTCGGCCAGGCCTGGGGCCGCGTCGCCGTCGCGGAGGAGCCCGAACGGTCCGCCGTGGAGGTCGTCCTCGACGCCGCCAGCGTCAACACCGGCGTGGGCGCGCGCGACGCCCACCTGCGCTCCCCCGACTTCCTGGACGTGGACCGCCACCCCGAGCTGCGCTTCGTCTCCACCGGGCTGGAGCTGAGCGGACGCAACCGCAACGCCTTCCGCCTGCACGGCGACCTGACCGTCCACGGCACGACCGTGCCCACCGTGCTGGACGCCCAGTGGGTGGGCGAGGCCCCGGACTACGCGTCCCCCGAGGACACCCACGGCCACTTCTTCTCCGCCACCACCCGGATCCGCCTCTCGGACTTCGGCGTGGGCGACGGCGGGCCGGTGCCCTGGGGAGGCCGCATGGTCGGCGACACGGTCGACATCGTGCTGGAGGTGCGCCTCCAGGACCAGGACCCCGCCCCCTTCCTCAGGCAGATCGGGCACGCGCCCTGAGGAGCGCGCGCCCGAACGAGCGGGGTCCCGCGGGAGCAGGGGAGGGGGCGCGGCGCTCTCAGCCGCCGAACAGCGCCTCGACCTCGTCCCGGGAGGCCATCGACGAACTGGCCCCGTGCCGCTGGACCGAGAGCGCGGCCGCCGCGGCGGCGAACCGCATGGCCTCCTCGGGCGTGCGGCCCTCCGCGCGGGCGACCGCGAACGACCCGCAGAAGACGTCACCGGCCGCCGTGGTGTCCACCGCCTCCACCCGGAGCGCGGGAACGTGCACCGGCTCGGCCCCCCTGCGACCGTGGAACGAGCCGTCCTCGCCCAGGGTCAGCAGCACCTCCGGAACCAGTTCCAGCAGCGCCGCCAGCGCCTCGCGCGGCTCGGACCGGCCGGTGATCGCGGCCGCCTCGTGCTGGTTGGGCACCAGGACGTCCACCGACTCCAGGAGTTCGGCGGGCAGCTCGCGCGCGGGAGCCGGGGTCAGGTAGACCGGGACGCCCAGCTCGCGGCCGGTGCGCGCGGCCGAGACCACCGCCTCCATGGGCAGTTCGAGCTGGAGCAGCAGGGCGGCGCTGCCCCCGATGGTCCCGGGGTCGCCCGCGGCCACGCCGGTGACCTCGCCGTTGGCCCCGGGCACGACGATGATCGAGTTGCCGCCTCCGCCGTCCACGACGATGTGCGCCACACCCGACGCCCCGGGCACCGTGCGCAGCCCGGACACGTCGATGCCGCTGTCGACGAGGTTGGCGCGCAGGGCCTCCCCGAAGGAGTCCTCGCCCACCGCGCCGAGGAAGGCCACGTCGGCCCCGGCCCTGGCCGCGGCCACGGCCTGGTTGGCGCCCTTGCCGCCGGGCACCTGGCGGAAGGCCGTGCCGGTGACCGTCTCACCGCTGGCGGGTGTCTGCTCGACGTAGGCGACCAGGTCCATGTTGACGCTGCCGAAGACCGCCACACGCGGCGTCGCGGCGCTCACTTGGCCGCCTCCTTGGCCACGGCCTCGCCGCTGTCGCCGTCCAGGCCCACGATGACCGGTGCGTGGTCGGAGGCGCCCTTGCCCTTGCGCTCCTCGCGGTCGATGCTCGCGCCGCTGACGCGGTCGCGCAGCGCCGGGGAGGCGAGCACGAAGTCGATGCGCATGCCCCTGCGCTTGGGGAAGGCCAGGCCCTTGTAGTCCCAGTAGGTGTACACGCCGGGACCGGGGGTGTGGGCGCGCACGACCTCGTCGAACCCGGCGCCGACCAGTTTGTCGAAGGCCATGCGCTCGGGCTCGGTGACGTGGGTGCTGCCCTCGAAGGCGGCCATGTCCCACACGTCCTCGTCGCGGGGGGCGATGTTGAAGTCGCCGACGTAGGCGATCTGGGCGTCGGGGTCGGCGGCCAGGCTGGCGGCGCCCGCCTCGCGCAGCGCCTCCAGCCAGCGGAGCTTGTAGGCGTAGTGGGGGTGGTCGACCTCGCGCCCGTTGGGCACGTACAGGCTCCACACCTGCACGCCCGCGCAGGTGGCGCCGATGGCGCGGGCCTCGGCCTCCTCGGGGTCGCCGTAGCCGGGCTGGCCGGGGAAGCCGATCCGCACGTCCTCCAGGCCGACGCGGGAGGCGATCGCGACCCCGTTCCACTGGGACAGGCCGTGGTGGGCCACCTCGTAGCCGCGGTCGGTGAGGACCGAGGCGGGGAACTGGTCGTCCCGGGCCTTGGTCTCCTGGATGGCGAGGACGTCGACGTCGCTCCGGTCCAGCCAGGCGCCGATCCGCTCGGTCCTGGCCCGGGCACTGTTCACATTCCATGTCGCGATACGCACAGCAGAAGGCTAGGCCATGGCGGTGACGGGACCGGCCTCGTCGGGGAGCGGGCCCCGCGTGTCCGTCAGGGGTGGGAGGTCAGCACCCCGCCCATCGCCTTCGCGAAGTCCATCGCCTCCAGGTCGTGGCGGTACATGACCCACACCGCGTACCCGGTCCAGCCGGGGGCGCCGAACAGCTCGTAGTTCGCCTGGGCCAGCAGCACGTACTCCCCTCCGTCCCGCTCGTGGTCCGCCGGGGTCTGGACGAAGGGAGGGTCCTGCGGCGAGTAGGCGTACCCGCCAAGGAGCAGGTCGGCCCGGCGCACGTGCTCCGCGCGGTCGTGCTCCCGCAACCGGTGCTCCCGGTAGACCCGCTTCGTCTCCCCGTCCGCGACGACGGCGCCGTCGGCACTCGTCGGCATGCTCCAGACCGGACGGGCGTAGAGGGGGTGCGGGTCCGTGCGGGGGGTCCTCTCGTCGGGGACTCGTTCGGCCGCGGCCGTCCCGGCGGGGACGTGGACCACGGCGCCGTCGCCCGCGGACCCGTCGAGGTCGCGTCTGTTGGCGAAGAACAGCAGGTGTCCGTCCCCCGGAAGCGGGAGGTCGAGCGTCTCCCGCGGCAGGGCCGCGCAGTCCACGGAGGCGATGAAGTCCGGAAAGCCGTTCCAGTCGGAGTCCGGGGGAAGGGACGGGAGGCCGCCGTACCGCCCGGCGAGGATCCCGCCGCCCTCGTCCGTCGAACCCAACCGGATCTGGGGGCGGGCGAGGCGCAGGGCCGTGTCGATGGCGTGCTCCGGTACGCCGCTCCGGCGGGCCGAGTCGCGGTACTCCTCGAAACTGTCCATGGCGGGCATGCTGCCGCACCGGGGGGACACTTCGCCACACGGGCTGGGCGCGCGGGTGGACGCGTGGGCGGGCGTGCGGACGGGGGCACAGGCGGACGCGCGGGCGGGGGCGGCGGGCAGGGGCGCGGGGCGGGGGACGGCACGGTGGACGGCGCGGCCCGCCGCGCGGACACGGGTGGGCGCGGGTGGGCGCGGGTGGGCGGAAACGGGAAAACGGGCCTGTGGACAACGGGAACGCGGGACCCCAGCCGGGGAGAATACGGAGAAGGGACCGTTCGTGCCCCGCTCCTCGGGGGCGCGGGGCACGCGAACGGCCGTGGCCCCGGTGCGGCCGTCCTCCGCACCGGGGCGTGCGCGACTCCCGGCACATGCCCGGTTCGTTGTTGTCGCGTTCTGTTGGACGGCTTGCCACCCCCGGAGGTTCGCATTGGGTCAAAGGTTTTTGGGCGCTCCCCGCCGGTCCGGCGCGCGGTGTCCGCGCGTGGGAGCGGCACCGGCGGGTAGTCCTGTGATGCAGACCACATACCACTGTCCCTCGGTGAGGAGCGCGCATGCCAGCGGACGGATCCGGATCCAGCACCACCCCGCCCCCCGAGGTCGACGAGCGGCGGGCCCGGGCCGTCGCGGAGCAGGCCCGCGAGAGCGGCTGGCAGCGGCCCAGCTTCGCCAAGGAGCTGTACCTGGGACGGCTGCGCCTGGACCTGATCCACCCCCTGACCAGACCGGACGAGGAGGCGCGGCTCCGGGGCGAGGCCTTCCTGGCGGACCTGCGCGGCTTCTGCGAGGGCATCGACTCCCAGCGCGTCGAGCGCGAGGAGCGCATCCCCGACGAGGTGGTCGCGGGCCTGCGCGAGCTGGGCGCGCTCGGCATGAAGATCCCCGTGGAGTACGGCGGCCTGGGGCTGGGCCAGGTCCACTACAACCGCGCCCTGGCACTGGTCGGCTCAGCCTCCCCGGCGGTCGGCGCCCTGCTCTCGGCCCACCAGTCCATCGGCGTCCCCCAGCCCGTCTCCATGTTCGGCACCGAGGAGCAGAAGCGGCGGTTCCTGCCCCGCTGCGCGCGCGAGGACATCAGCGCGTTCCTGCTCACCGAGCCCGACGTGGGCAGCGACCCGGCGCGGCTGCACACCACCGCCACACCGGACGGGGACGGATACCTGCTGGACGGGGTGAAGCTGTGGACCACCAACGGCGTGGTCGCCGACCTGCTCGTGGTCATGGCCAGGGTGCCCGAGGGGCCCGGGCGCCGGGGCGGCATCACCGCCTTCGTCGTGGAGGGCGGCTCCCCCGGCGTCACCGTGGAGCGGCGCAACCGGTTCATGGGGCTGCGCGGCCTGGAGAACGGCGTCACCCGGCTGCACCGGGTGCGGGTCCCCGCGGCCGACCGGATCGGCGAGGAGGGGCAGGGGCTGCGGATCGCGCTGTCCACCCTCAACACCGGGCGGCTCTCCCTGCCCGCCATGTGCGTGGGCGCGGGCAAGTGGGCCACCCGGATCTCCCGCGAGTGGTCGCGCGAGCGCGTCCAGTGGGGCCGCCCCGTCGGCAGGCACGAGGAGGTGGCCAAGAAGATCTCCTACATCGCCGCCACCACCTACGCCATGGAGGCCATGCTCGACCTGGCGGGCCAGATGGCCGACGACGAGCGCAACGACATCCGCATCGAGGCGGCCATCGCCAAGCTGTGGGCGTCCGAGCACGCCTACACCATCGCCGATGAGCTGGTGCAGATCCGCGGCGGGCGCGGCTTCGAGACCGCGGACTCCCTGGCGGCGCGCGGCGAGCGCGGAATTCCCGCCGAGCAGCTGCTGCGCGACCTGCGCATCAACCGCATCTTCGAGGGAAGCACCGAGATCATGCACCTGCTCATCGCCCGCGAGGCGGTGGACGCGCACCTGTCGGTGGCCGGGGACCTCATCGACCCCGAGGCCGAACGCGGTGACAGGGCCAGGGCGCTGGCCCGGGCGAGCGGGTTCTACGCGAGGTGGCTGCCCACGCTGGCGGTCGGTCAGGGGCAGGTGCCCTCGGCTTTCGCCGACTTCGGCCCGCTCGCCCCGCACCTGCGGTACGTGGAGCGCACCTGTCGCAGGCTCGCCCGGTCCACGTTCTACGGGATGTCGCGCTGGCAGGGAGGGCTGGAGGTCAGACAGGGCTTCCTCGCGCGGATCGTGGACATCGGCGCGGAGCTGTTCGCGATGAGCGCGGTGGTCGTGCGGGCCCGCGACGACGCCGAGACCCATCCCGAGCGCGGCAGCGGCCCCCACGAGCTGGCCGACGTGTTCTGCCGCCAGTCGCGGCTGCGGATCGACACCCTCTTCACGGGCCTGTGGTCCAACACCGACACCGTGGACGGCAAGCTGTCCCGGCGCCTGATGGACGACGCGTACACGTGGCTGGAGGAGGGCGTGGTCGACCCCTCCCTGCCCGGGCCGCTGATCGCACCGACCGTGCCGGGACCGTCGAAGGAGGAGAACCAGCACCGGCGCATGGGCTGAGCCCGGGGCGGCGGGCACGGCGACCACAGGAGGAGGTGGGCGCACCGGCCCGGGCGACGGGCGGCCATGGGAGGTGGGCGCAGGGGCCCGGGGAACGGGCGGCCCCGGGAAGCGGGTTACCGCGAAGTGAGCGATCGCGGAGAACGGGCGACCGCGGGAGGTGGGCGCACCGGCTTCGCGTCCCGGGAGAGCGGACTGTCGGCGGTCGGGGTTACGGTGGCGCAATGGCAGAACCGCACCCCCGCCGCGACGCGGAACTCTCCCTCTCCCAGGCGCGCAGGATCGCGCTCGCCGCCCAGGGGTTCAGCGACCCCAGGCCCGCCGGGAAGCCGACCCTCGCCCACCTGGCGCGGGTGGTGCGCAGGGTGGGCATCCTCCAGATCGACAGCGTGAACGTGCTGGCCCGCAGCCAGTACCTGCCGGTCTTCGCGCGCATGGGTGCCTACGACACCGCCCTGCTGGACCGGGCGACCACCTCCGCGGCCGGGTCGGGGCCCGCCCGGCTGGTCGAGTGCTGGGCGCACGAGGCCAGCCTGGTGCCCCCCTCCACCCGCCAGCTCATGCGCTACCGGATGGAGCGCAACCGCGCCCAGGAGCGGGTGGGCTGGATGGACCGCATCCGGGAGGAGAAGCCCGAGCTGGTCAAGGCGGCGCTGGAGGAGGTCGTGCGGCTCGGCCCGGCCACCGCCCGGCAGGTGGAGGCGGCGCTGGCGCACGACGTGCCGATCACCAAGAACCACTGGGGCTGGAACTGGTCCGAGGTCAAGAGGTGCCTGGAATACCTGTTCTGGATCGGCGACCTGACCTCCAACGGGCGCAACGCGCAGTTCGAGCGGCTCTACGACCTGCCCGAGCGGGTGCTGCCTCCGGAGGTGTACGCAGCGCCGGAGACCACCCCGGAGGAGGCTCACCGGGAGCTGGTGTCGATCGCCGCCCGCACCCACGGGGTGGCCACCGAGGCGTGCCTGCGCGACTACTTCCGCCTGAAGCACACCGAGTCCCGGGCGGCCGTCTCCGACCTGGTCGAGGCGGGTGAGCTGGTGCCGGTGCGGGTTCGGGGCTGGGACCGCACGGCCTACCTGCACCGGGACGCCCGGGTGCCGCGGAGCGTGCGGGCGCGGGCGCTGCTGAGCCCGTTCGACTCGCTGGTGTGGACGCGCGACCGGGCGGAGGAGCTGTTCGGGTTCCGGTACCGGCTGGAGATCTACGTGCCCGCCGCCAAGCGGGTGCACGGCTACTACGTGCTGCCGTTCCTGCTGGGCGAGGACCTGGTGGCGCGGGTGGACCTCAAGGCGGACCGCGCCTCGGGGACCCTGCTGGCGCAGCGGATCACCCTGGAGGACGGCGCACCCGCCGAGACGGTGCCCGAACTGGTCGAGCAGCTGACCGAGATGGCCGCCTGGCTGGGCCTGTCCAACGGCGTCGGCGGGCCCGCGCTGG
>ANAW01000039.1:0-43255 GCA_000340945.1 Nocardiopsis synnemataformans DSM 44143
GCAGCTGACCGAGATGGCCGCCTGGCTGGGCCTGTCCAACGGCGTCGGCGGCCCCGCGCTGGCCTCCCCCGGACGGTAGCCGTCCTCCTCGCCCCTGGTGAGGGCCACGACCTGATCCGTCATCAGCGGCTCACACGCTGGACCAGCGCGTCCTCCGCCCTCCACGCGACCTGCTCCATGAAAGGAGCCTGTGTGCCCGCAAGCGAGCACACAGGCATCCAGTCGGGGAGGCTCAGACCCGCTCGATGATGGTGACGTTGGCCTGGCCGCCGCCCTCGCACATGGTCTGGAGTCCGTAGCGGCCGCCGGTGCGGTGCAGCTCGCCGACCAGCTTGGCCATGAGCACGGTGCCGGTGGCGCCCAGCGGGTGCCCGAGGGCGATGGCGCCGCCGTTGGGGTTGACCTTGGCCGGGTCGGCGCCCAGCTCCTGGATCCAGGACATCGGCACCGGGGCGAACGCCTCGTTGATCTCGGTGACGTCGATGTCGTCGATGCCCAGGCCCGCCTTCTCCAGGGCGATCCGGGTCGCCGGGATGGGCGCGGTGAGCATGTACACGGGGTCGTCGCCCACGAGCGAGAGCTGCACGATCCGGGCCAGCGGGGTCAGGCCGTGCTGCTCGACCGCGCGCTCGGAGGCGATCAGGACCGCGCCCGCGCCGACGGAGATCTGGCTGGCCACGGCGGCGGTGAGCTCCCAGCCCTCGCGCAGCGGCTTCAGGCCCGCCATCTTCTCCAGGGTGGTGTCGGGGCGCACGCCCTCGTCGCGCTCCACCCCGGCCAGGGGGGCGATCTGCTCGTCGAAGTGTCCCGCCTCCAGCGCCCGTGCCGCGCGCCGGTGGCTCTCCAGGGCGAACTCCTCCAGCTGCTCGCGCTTGAAGCCCCACTTCTCGCACATGAGCTGGGCGCCGCGGAACTGGGAGATCTCCTGGAGGCCGTAGCGCTCGACCCAGCCGTCGCCGTACAGGCCGAGCCCGTTGTCGAGGGCGTACTGGACGTTGGCTCCCATGGGGACCATGCCCATGTTCTCCACGCCCGAGGCCACGACGAGGTCCTGGGTGCCGGACATGACGCCCTGGGCGGCGAAGTGGACGGCCTGCTGGGAGGAGCCGCACTGGCGGTCGATGGTGACGCCGGGGACGGACTCCGGGAGGCCTGCGGAGAGCCAGGCGGTGCGGGCGAGGTCGAGCGCCTGCGGCCCGACCTGGCTGACACAGCCCATGATGACGTCCTCGACCGCGGCCGGGTCCACCCCGGTGCGGGAGACGAGTTCCCTGAGCACGTGCGCCCCCAGGTCCGCCGGGTGCACGGCGGCCAGGGCGCCCTTCCTGGTGCCGACGGGGGTGCGTACTGCGCCGACGATGTATGCCTCGGCCACGGGGTCCTCCAAGGGCCTGGGTTACGGTTATGAACCGAACTGTATTCGGTTTCTCGGATCCGGCAAGACCCCGCCCCCACGAACAGGGTGCCGTGCGGGTCGTCCACGGACGGGTGGCGGAGGGCCGGGGTGCTACTCCCGGGGCAGCGGGCGCGGGTTGTCCACAGGAGGAGGTTCCCCGTGGCGGCTGGTCGTACGGGGTGTCAACCTGGAGAAAAAAGGCTGAGAAGGGGGGCTTGGTTCCCCCTCCGCTCGGGGTGCCCTCAGGCCCGGTGCGCACCGCGGTCCAGGTGCGCGGCGTCCCCCTCGTCCCCCAGGGTGTCGGTGGTGATCCGCTCCAGGGCGGCCACCACCTCGGGGTGCTCCTCCGGCCCGTAGTCGGCCAGCAGCGAGCGCAGGGCGGTGCGCTGGGCCTCGAACATCCTGCGGGCGGCGGACGCGCCGCGTCGGCTGAGCTCCCAGGGCTCGCCTCCACCGGCCAGGTAGCCCGCCTCGGCCAGCTCCCGGTGGACCGGCGCCCAGTACTCGGCGGGCAGCCCCGACATCTCCACCAGCTCCCCGGGCGACAGCGGCCCGGTCACGCCCAGGTGGCTGAGCACCCAGCACGCGCGCGGCGAGACCTCCAGGCCCGCCGCCTCGCGCAGGCGCTCGTACATCTCGTCGGCGCCCTCCCGGCCGCAGGCCCGGAACACCTCCTTCTCCACGTGCGCGATGGCGCTGCGGCTCGCGGCGGCCACGGGCGGGATGGACTCGTCCAGGTCCGGGGAGTCGATGGTGGTGCGCAGCGGGACCTGCCGCAGGAACAGCGCCAGCACGAACCCGGCCAGGGCGACCGGGACCGCGCACAGGAAGACGGTGTCCACGGCGTCCGCGTAGGCCTGGAGGAAGGACGCCTGCGCCTGCGGGGACAGCTGGTCCAGGCTGCGCGGGTCGCTCTCCAGCGCCGCGGGGTCCACCCCGGGCGGCAGCTGGATCTGCGCGGCCCGCTCGGCCAGGTTGGCCGCCAGCTGCCCGGAGAAGACGGCGCCGAACACCGCCGTGCCGAACGACCCCCCGATGGACCGGAAGAACGTCGCCGCCGAGGTGGCCACCCCCAGGTTCGCGTAGCTGGCGGCGTTCTGCACCACCACGACCACCACCTGCATCACCAGGCCCAGGCCCACGCCGAGGACGAAGAAGTAGAGCCCCATCTGCGGCATCGAGCTCTCCGGGCCCAGCCGCGAGAGCAGGAACAGGCCGAGGGAGGTCACCGCCATCCCCAGCACCGGATAGACCTTGTAGTGGCCGGTGCGGGTGACCAGGCGCCCGCTGGTGATCGAGGTCAGGAACAGGCCCAGCACCATCGGCAGCAGGTGCAGCCCCGAGGCCGTGGGCGACAGGCCGTGCACGATCTGCAGGAACAGCGGCAGGAAGGCCATCGACCCCATCATCGCGAAGCCCACGCAGAAGCCGATCGCCATGGCCACCACGATGGTCGGGTCGCGGAACAGGCTGAGCGGCATGACCGGGTCCGGCGCCCGCCGCGCGGACAGCCACCAGCCCACGCCGAGCACCACGGCCGCGACGCCGAGCCCGAGGACCTGCGGCGACGTCCACGGGTAGAGGCTGCCGCCCCAGGAGGCGACCAGCGTCAGGCAGATCGCGGTGGCGGCCAGCAGCACGATCCCGAAGTAGTCGATGCTCTGGCGGCCGGCCGGCTGGCGGCGCGGCAGCACCGCGAGCACCGTGGCGAAGGCCAGGACCCCCAGCGGCAGGTTGACGTAGAACACCCACCGCCAGGACAGGTGGTCGACGAACAGTCCGCCGAGCAGCGGGCCCGCCACGCTGGAGATCCCGAACACCGCGCCGAACAGCCCCTGGTACTTGCCGCGCTCGCGGGGCGAGACGACGTCGCCGATGATGGCGGAGGCCAACACCATGAGCCCTCCGCCGCCGACGCCCTGGAGCGCGCGGAAGAGGATGAGCTGGAGCATGTCCTGGGCGGTCCCGCACAGGGCCGAGCCGACCAGGAAGACGGCGATGCAGATGAGGAAGAGCTGCTTGCGGCCGAACTGGTCGCCGAGTTTGCCCCACAGCGGGGTGACGGCCGTGACCGCGAGCAGGTAGGCGGTGATCACCCACGACAGGTGGTTGAGTCCGCCGAGTTCGGACACGATCGTGGGCAGCGCGGTGGACACGATCGTCTGGTCCAGGGCCGACAGCAGCACGGTGAGCATCAGCGCGCTCATGATCAGCGCGATCCTGCCGCCCCGGTGCTCCCTTCGCTCCCGACGCCCGGCCTCGTGCTGGGCCATGGCCCTCATCCCCTCCCCCGGCCGGGCCGCGGGCGGCCCCGCTCCTCGGCTACCGGCTCCGCTGCCGCCACCCTAGGAAGCCGTCGTGCCCACGCACCTCGGGAACCGCCGTGCGGGCGTCCACGGGCACGGGAACTTTGCCCGGGCTTGGACTGTCCCCTTCAAAACCGAATCTTGTTCGGTTACTGTGGCGTCACGCAGGCATCCCCGACACCCCGGAGCAGAGCATGAAGCGGGAACTCTTCGACGCCGACCAGGACCTCTTCCGCGCATCGGTGGCCGAGTTCCTCAAGCGCGAGGTCGTGCCCCACCACCCGAAGTGGGAGGAGGACGGCATCGTGCCCCGCGAGGTGTGGACCAGGGCGGGCGAGGTCGGCCTGCTCGGCCACGGCGTGCCCGAGGAGTACGGCGGCACCGGGCTGAGGGACTTCCGCTACAACACCATCGTCAACGAGGAGATCTGCCGGGCCCACGCCAGCGGCCTGGGCGTCACGCTCCAGAACGACGTCATGGCCCCGTACATGGTCGACCTGACCGACGAGGAGCAGAAGAGGCGCTGGCTGCCGCGGTTCGCCAGCGGCGAGCTGATCACCGCCATCGCCATGACCGAACCCGGGGCGGGCAGCGACCTCCAGGGCATCACCACCTCGGCGGTGCGCGACGGCGACGAGTACGTCCTCAACGGCTCCAAGACCTTCATCACCAACGGCGTCAACGCCGACCTGGTGATCGTGGTCGCCCGGACCGACCCCGAGGCGGGCGCGCAGGGCTTCTCGCTGATCGCGGTGGAGCGCGGCGCTCCCGGGTTCGACCGGGGCCGCAACCTCGACAAGATCGGCATGAAGGCGCAGGACACCGCCGAGCTCTTCTTCGACGACGTGCGCGTCCCGGCGGCCAACCTCATCGGCCGGGAGGGCGGCGGGTTCGTCCACCTGATGGAGAACCTGCCGCAGGAGCGGCTGTCCATCGCCACCTGCGCGGTGGCCTCCGCCGACGCCATGCTCCAGCACACCATCGCCTACTGCCGGGAGCGGACCGCCTTCGGCCGTCCGATTGGGCGCTTCCAGAACACCCGTTTTGTCCTGGCCGAGTTGGCCACCGAGGTGGACATCGCCCGCACCTACGTGGACCGCGGCATCGGCCTGCTCAACCGCGGTGAGCTCACCGTCGAGGACGCCGCCATGGCCAAGTGGTGGACCACCGAACTGTGCAACAAGGTCATGGACCGGTGCCTCCAGCTTCACGGCGGGTACGGGTACATGATGGAATACCCCGTGGCACGGGCCTGGCAGGACACCCGCGTCCAGACGATCTACGGTGGCACCACCGAGATCATGAAGGAGATCGTGGGACGCGGCCTGGGACTGTGACCGCACAACCCCCTCCCCAGAAGGGTCGGAGCTGGAATGAGCGGTGCGTGGGACGGCCTCATCGTCATGGGCCTGCTGGTCGTGCTGCTCGTGATCGGGGTGCGCAAGCTCCGGCCCCGGGTCCACATCCCGTGGACCACCGGCGGGATCGTGGTCTTCTTCGTCTTCCTGTGCCTGCTGCTGTGGGCCTGGTCCTGGCGTTAGTGGGCTGGCCGGAAACGGTCCTGGTGTGGTCGGCGTGGCCCAGCTCCGGATGATCTTGTACTTATAGCGCGTCTCGACCGCCCAACCTCGCTAAGACGCAGGTCAGAACCCTTGCGTCACACCGGCAACGGTTCCGGCCCGGTCCCCCTCCTCAGCGGGCGTCAGCCGCCTGCCGGTGGCCGCCGCCATGAGGACGGGCCCGGCGCGTCGCGGGGGTTCCACGACGGCACCGGGCCCGGCGGCTCCAGCGGGAGGCTGGGACGTGCTCCCTAGTCCTGCCCGGCCTTCTCCCCGTCGTCGGCCTTCTCCGGCTCCCCGGTCTCCTCCGAGCGCATGGGCATCTCGAACCAGACCGCCTTGCCGTCGGGGGTCGGCCGCGCCCCCCACCGGCTGGCCAGCTGCTCGACCAGGTACAGGCCGCGGCCGCCCTCGTCGTCGGCGGCGGCGCTGCGGATGCGGGGCAGGCGCAGGTCGTTGTCGAAGACCTCCACCCACACCGTGTTCGCGCCCCGCCTCAGCCGCAGCAGGAACTCCTTCTCCCCGGCCTCCTCGGCGGGCTCGTCGGCCTCCTCGGCCACCGCCTCCAGCAGGTCCGTCCAGTCCTCGTCGAACTCGTCGACCCCCGCGTCGAGCGGGGTCTCGGAGTCCAGCACCCCTCCGCCGGTGAACTCGCGGTGCACCGGGTGCGGGGTGGCGTGGATGACGACGTTGGTGACGACCTCCGAGACCAGCAGACAGGCCAGCTCGGCCTGGTCGCGGTCCACCCCCCACTCGTCGAAGGTGTTGGCCGCCATGTGGCGGGCCTCGCCCACGGTGGAGGCCTCCGAGGGGAACCAGCCCTCGCGCAGCGCCAGCTCCTCGGAGTGGGTGCGCACGACCAGCAGCGCGGTGTCGTCGTCCAGCTCGCCCGGGACGCTGTGCACGGCCGCCTCGGCGATCTGCTCCACGTCCTTGTCGGCGACCTCGGCCACCCGCTCGGACAGCCGCTCGAAGGCCCGCTCGGGGTCGGCCCTGCCCCCGGCCGGGCTCCGGTCCACGAGCCCGTCGGTGTACAGGACCAGGGTGGCGCCGATGGGCAGGCGCAGGTTGGCCTGGTGGTAGACCACGTCCTCGCCCGATCCGCCCTTGGCCCGCACGCCCAGCATGCGGTCGGTGACCTCCAGGTCGATCTTCTCCACCGACTCGGAGGTGACCAGCAGCGGGGGCGCGTGCCCGGCGTTGGCGTAGGACAGCTCGCGCGACCAGGCGTCGTAGACCATGTACAGGCAGCTGACGCTGGGGATCCAGGTGCCGCCGCCCTCCTCGTCCTCCTGGCCGAGCTGGCGGACCCACTCGTCGAGTTCGCGCAGGATGTCGGCGGGCTCGCGGTCGGCCTGGGCGAAGGCGCGCAGCGCGGCGCGCAGCTGGCCCATGACGGCGGCGGCGTGCGGGCCGCGGCCCTCGACGTCGCCGATGACCAGCCCGACGCGTCCGGCGGAGAGCGGGATGGCGTCGTAGAAGTCGCCGCCGACCTGGGTCTGGACCCCGTACCCGTCGGAGCGCAGCGGCCCCGCGGGCAGGTAGCGGTGGGCCGCGGTCAGCCCGTCCAACCGGGGGAGGCTGCTGGGCAGCAGGCTGCGCTGGAAGGCCAGCGCGGTGCTGCGCTCCTGCTCGAACAGGCGGGCGTTGTCGATGGCCAGTGCCACGCGGGAGGCGATGGCGCCGACGAGGTCGCGGTCGAAGCCGCCGTAGGCGCTCTTCTGCCGCGGGGAGAGCCCGGACAGCGCCAGGGTGAGCACGCCCAGCACCTCGCCGCGGGCCCGCAGCGGGGCGGCGATGGCGGAGGTGACGCCGACCTGGCGGGAGACCTGGTCGGAGCGCGTGCTGGGCGAGTTCTCGAACAGGTACTCGCTGCTGACCACCGTCTCCATGCGGCGCAGGGCCTGGGTGACGAAGTGGCGTTCGGGGTAGCGGACCTCGTCCCCGACCTCGAACCAGGTGCGCGGCGGGGGCGTCCACCCCTCGGCGTGCACCGACACCTGTCTGACCAGGCGGTCGCGGTCGTAGAGGTCGATGAAGCAGTGGTCGGCGAACTGCGGGACGAGGATGCCCGCTACCCCCCTGACCGTGGAGTCGAACTCCAGCGAGCTGGTCAGGCGGCTGCCGATGCGCTCCAGCAGGCCGTACTGCTCCTCCACCCGTCCGCTGCGCAGGGCCTCCCTGGCGATCAGGGTGATGCCGTCGACCTCGCCGGACTCGTCGCGCATGGGCACGGCCTGGGCCCGCACGTGGATCCAGGTCGAGTCGCCCCGGAGCACGGCGAAGGTGCCCTCCCACGGCTCCCCGCGCAGGACGCGCCGGGCCAGCTGGGAGGCGTGCTCGCGGTCGGACTCGTGGATACCGATGTCGAGCAGGGAGAGGCCGACGTAGTCGCGACCGCCCACGAACCCGAACAGCTCGCGCGCGAAGGGGTTCCAGTAGCGCAGCAGGCTGGCGCGGTCGATGACGACGATGGCGATCTGCGCCTGGTCCGCCACGGCGGCCGCGGCGAGCGCGTCACCCTTGGGGAAGGGCTCACCCCACCGTGTCATCTAGCCGCCACCTCGCCGTCATGAGCTGCACACATGCCCGCTCCGGGTACCCCGAACGACCGCACCTTGGGGCGAGCGTAGCAACACCGTCAACGTTCCCGCAGCGCAATGTGACAATCCTGATGAGCAACCAATCAACGCGTCCGTACGGTTCACGGCTTGGCGACGAAGATGTGCCCGGCGACGAGCGCCGAGAGCTCGGTTTCCCCGGTCTCACCGTCGATCACGCGGACCCCGTCGTCAGAGGCTCGCAAGACCACTTCCTGTCCCGGTTGTACCCCGGATCGGCGCAAGGTGAGCATGATGTCGGCGTCCGACTGGATCTGCTCGCTGATACGCCGCACGGTGACCGTGGTCTCGCTGTTCCCGGCGACGTCGATCATCGGGACGATGGAGTCGTCGGTGAAGGGCTCGGGGGAGTAGTCCTCCAGGCCCAGCTCGTCCAGTCCCGGGATCGGGTTGCCGTGCGGGCACACCGAGGGGGCGTTGAGCAGCGTGACCAGGCGCTCCTCCACCGCCTCGGAGATGACGTGCTCCCAGCGGCAGGCCTCGATGTGCACGTCCTCCCAGGGGAGTCCGATGACGTCGACGAGCAGGCGTTCGGCGAGCCGGTGCTTGCGCATGACGTGGGTGGCCAGACGGCGCCCCTCGGCGGTCATGACCAGGTGCCTGTCGTTCTCCACCCGCAGCAGGCCGTCGCGCTCCATGCGGGCCACGGTCTGGCTCACCGTGGGGCCGCTCTGGTGCAGGCGTTCGGCGATACGGGCCCGAAGCGGAACAATGCCCTCCTCTTCGAGCTCGAAGACCGTACGGAGGTACATCTCCGTGGTGTCGATCAGCCCGTGTGCGGTCAAGTCTCCCCTCCCAAGGCTCTGTGCCCGGCGCGCGGTCACGGCGGGCACGGCGGGTCTCTCACAACACAGGCCGGGGCGACGTGATTCCCAGGGGCCGAGTGGGGACCGGGGCGTCCGCAGGACCGCGGGAGCGACCACCGATACACGCAAGCATATCGTGGCGCGGGGCACCCGGATTTCTGCCCGGTCTCACGATGCGGATACGTTCTCCCCGTGCCGCAAGGGTACTTGGTCCCGCCGGAGGGGGCCTTCCAGCCCACGGCGTGCGCGGGGCGGACCCGGGGCCGCTTCCACCTGTGGAAACGGGGCTCCCGAACTCCCGTACGAAGCGGCGAAGATCACTCTCGGAAGCGGCGCGCGACGGACGCGTCACCGGGCGGCCCCGGTCAGGGCGCCAGGCGCTCGACGCTCCAGGCGCCGTCGGGCTCGCGCAGGTAGCGGAACCGGTCGTGCATGCGGTCGGCGCCGCCCTGCCAGAACTCCACCTCGCTCGGCACGAGCCGGAAGCCGCCCCAGTAGGCGGGCCGGGGGATCTCCTCCTCCGCGGCCCAGACCGTGTCGAACTCCCGGTAGAGCCGGTCGAGCTCGGCCCGGTCCGCCACCGGCCGCGACTGGCGCTCGCTGGCCCAGGCGCCCAGCTGCGAGCCGCGCGGGCGCGAGGCGAAGTAGCGGTCGTTCTCCTCGTCGCTGAGCCGTTCCACCCGTCCGGCCAGCAGGACCTGGCGCCGGATGGCGTGCCAGGGGAAGACCACGCCGACGCGCGGGTCGGCTTCCAGCGCCTGCCCCTTGCGCGAGGTGTAGTTGGTGAAGAAGCGCAGTCCGGTGCTGTCGTAGCCCTTCATCAGCACGGTGCGGGCGCGGGGCATGCCCGAGGGCTCGACGGACGCCAGGACCATGGCGTTGGGCTCGGCCAGCCCGGAGTCGTAGGCCTCGTCGAACCACAGGTGGAACTGCGTCATGGGGTGGTCGGCGAGGCCGGAGCGCCTCAGGGGTGCGCCCAGGTACGGTTTGCGCAGCTCGGCGGGGTCTTGGTGGTCCACACGGGGCATCCTCTCGCGTCGTGTGCCGCGCGCGCCACCCGGACCCGCCCCTCCGAGCCCGGCGGGCCGACGACGACGAGCTGGACCATGCGGTCGCGGTACCAGTTGCCCTCGGAGGGCTCCCGGAGCCGAGGTAGCCGGAGACGGCGGACAGGTCGTGCGTGTTCTGGATGTCCTCCACGAGCGCCTGCCGCTCCTGCTCGTACCCGGTGCCGGTGCCCAGGAACGGCGAGGGCGGCCCGCCGCTCCATCCCGCCCGCGAGGCGGGCGTCGGCCCGGGTGGGGCGCACGCGCAGGGCGTCGAAGACCCTCGGGAAGGCGCTGCCCTCACTCCTGCGGGCTGGCTCGGGGCCGGTCCCGCTGTCGGCCACGTGTGGACACCCCTCCGCATCGCGCGCTGTGTTCTGGCGTTCCCCCCGAAACTCATCCCATAAGACACCGACCCTGACGGAAAACGCACTGAATTAACCGAAATGTGGCTGACCCATACCCGCCAGAACCCTCAGGAATGTGACATCGCGCCCGCTTCCTCACGTCGTTTCACGCGTCCGAATCACGGCCCTGACCGGCCCCGCCGCCGTCGCCGCCACTACCCTGGTGGGCGTGACCGACGAGATTCAGATCCCCGCGAACCTGCTGCCCTCCGACGGCCGTTTCGGCAGTGGCCCGTCCAAAGTCCGCCCCGCCCAGGTCGAGGCCCTGGCCGCCTCCGGCTCCCGCTACATGGGCACCTCCCACCGGCAGAAGCCGGTCAAGTCCCTGGTCTCCCGGGTGCGCACCGGCGTGAGCGAGCTGTTCTCCCTCCCCGACGGCTACGAGGTGGTCCTCGGCAACGGCGGCACCACCGCCTTCTGGGACATCGCCGCGCACGGCCTGCTGCGTGAGAAGTCCCAGCACCTGGCCTTCGGCGAGTTCTCCAGCAAGTTCGCGAAGGTCGCCAAGGGGGCGCCCTGGCTCCAGGAGCCCACCGTCGTCAGCACCGACCCGGGCAGCCACGGCGAGCCCGTGGCCGAGGCCGGTGTGGACGTGTATGCGCTGACCCACAACGAGACGTCCACCGGTGTGGCCGCGCCCATCAGGCGCGTGGCGGGCGCCGACGAGGACGCGCTCGTCCTCGTGGACGCCACCAGCGGCGCGGGCGGCCTGCCGGTCGACATCGCCGAGACCGACGTCTACTACTTCGCGCCGCAGAAGAGCTTCGCCGCCGACGGCGGGCTGTGGCTGGCGGTCATGTCGCCCCGTGCCCTGGCCCGCGTGGAGGAGATCGCGGCCAGCGGCCGCTACGTGCCGGAGTTCTTCTCGCTCCCCACGGCGATCGACAACTCCCGCAAGGACCAGACCTACAACACCCCGGCCGTGGCCACGCTGCTGCTGCTCGCCGAGCAGCTGGAGTGGATGAACGGCCAGGGCGGCCTGGCCTGGACCGTGGCGCGCACCGCCGAGTCGTCCTCGGTCCTCTACGACTGGGCGGAGAAGTCGCCGGTCGCGACGCCGTTCGTCACCGACCCGGCCAAGCGCTCGCAGGTGGTCGGCACCATCGACTTCAGCGACGACGTGGACGCCGCCGCGGTGGCCAGGGTCCTGCGCGCCAACGGCGTGGTCGACACCGAGCCCTACCGCAAGCTGGGCCGCAACCAGCTGCGCGTGGCCATGTTCCCGGCGATCGACCCGGACGACGTGCGCGCGCTCACCGAGTGCGTGGACCACGTGCTCACCGAGCTGTCCTGACCCGTTCGCCCCGCGTTGCACAATGGAGGCCGACCCGCGTCGGGTCGGCCTCCCCCTTTTCCCGGCATCTCGCTTCTCAGGACGGTTCGGCTGTGCGCAGGAACAAGAAGGAACTCCCCATCAAGATCATCTCGCACCGCGGGGCGTCGGGGCACCGTCCCGAGCACACGCTGGCCTCCTACGAGCTGGGGGCCCGGCACGGCGGCGACTTCATCGAGATGGACCTGGTCGCGACCAGGGACGGGAGGCTGGTCTGCCGCCACGAACAGGAGATCGGCGGGACCACGGACGTGTCCGAGCGCCCCGAGTTCGCCGACCGGCGCACCACGCGCACCGTCGACGGGCGCGAGGTGACCGGGTTCTTCGCCCAGGACTTCACCCTGGAGGAGATCCGGACGCTGCGCGCGGTGGAGCGCCTCCAGGACGTGCGCGCGATGAACGCCGTGATGGACGGGACCTACGGGATCCCGACCCTGGAGGAGGTCGTCGAGCTCGCGCTGGCGCTCACCAAGGAGCTGGGCCGCCCGATCGGGATCTACCCCGAGACCAAGCACCCCGCCTACCACGAGGCGCAGGGCCTGGAGCTGGAGCCGGTGCTGATCGAGGCCCTGCGGGAGGCTGGGCTGACGGGCCCGGAGCCGCTGGTGCCGGTGTTCCTCCAGTCCTTCGAGGCCGAGAGCCTGCGCAAGCTGGCCGTGACGGAGCTGCCGCTGGTCTACCTCATGGGCGCCGAGGAGCACTGGCTGCACCACACCACGCCGGACGGCCTGGCCGAGGTGGCGACGTTCGCGCACGCGATCGGCCCGGCCAAGAGCCTGGTCATCCCCACCGAGGACGGGGTGCTGGGGGAGCCGACCGACCTGGTGGAGAACGCGCACGCGGCCGGGCTCCTGGTGCACCCGTACACGTTCCGCAGCGAGAACCACTTCCTTCCCGCCGAGCTGCGCTCGGAAGGCGAGCCGGGCGACTACGGGTCCTTCGCCGCCGAGTACGAGGCCTTCTTCGAGGCCGGGGTGGACGGCGTGTTCACCGACTTCTCCCGGCACGCCTTCCTGGTGCGCGAGCACTTCCTGGACCCGCAGCCCGAGAAGTAGGGGGGAAGGTCAGCCCCGCCGGGCCAGCAGGACGATCGCGACGATGACCAGCGCGGCGACCGCGGCGCCGCCCACGATGAAGGGCAGCGCGCCCCGGGTCTCGGGCTCGACGGTCCCGCCCTCCCCCGCGGGCGACTCCTGCGCGGCGACCTCCCGCGCCGGCGGCTCCCCGGCGAGGTAGCGCTCCTCCAGCGGGATCCGCCAGACCGGCGCCCCGGGCCCCTCCGTCCCGGCCATGAGGGCGGTGCCGTCGGGGGTGAAGGCGATGGCCTCGCCCTGGTCGGACTCGGGCAGGTCGAAGGCGCCCAGCGAGGAGCCGGGCACGCCCTCGGTGGCGTCGTAGACCGTGGCCCCCCAGTAGGTGCGGATCACGTAGCGGCTGCCGTCCGGGCTGAAGGCGGCGTCGGTGGCGAACAGCGGCGCCGAGTCGATCCGCTCCAGGACGTGCTCGGCCCCGGGTTCGAGGTCCTCGGGCGCCGCGTACAGGCCGCCGGCGAACTCCTTGGACACCACGTACATCCGGCCGTCGCGGGGGTCGACCATCAGCGACTCCGCGTCGCGCCCCCCGTCCTCGTAGGTGAAGGTGAACTCCTGCGGGTCGACCACCGTGTCGGCGAGCGCCTCGGGTTCGGGGAAGCGGTAGACGCTGACGTCGGGCCAGCCTCCGTCGAAGTTGTCGCCGATGTCGGCCACCAGGACCGAGGGCGTCCCGTCGGGGGCCTCGGCGACCGAGACCGCCTCCCAGTCGCGGCGGTCCAGGTCGAGCGTGACCGTGGCGAGCGTCCGCCCCTCCTCGTCGACCGCGTACACCTCGTCGAGGTGCTCGCCGCTGTCGTTGTGGGTCCACCACACGCCGTCGTGCAGCAGGGAGGGGGCGATTCCGCTGGACTCGGAGATCCTGGGGTCCTGGAACTCGAAGGCGATCTCGGAGCCCTCGGGCCCCTCACCTCCGCGGGGGTAGTCGACACCACCGGTGTCGGAGTCGCTCGGCTCCTCGGGGAAGGCCAGGGCCGGGGCGGCCGGGAGGGTCGCGAAGAGGGCGGCGGCGGCAAGAACGAGCGGAGTTCTCATGACCGACATCCTGCCAGGGAACGCCACGGATGGCTTGTACCCGGGTGGTAACGGGCACATTGGGCTTACGGAGCCGCCGTTAGGAGGGCACTCATGAGGATCGTCGCCTGTCTGAACGGGGACCGCCGCCCCGGAGCGCACCCCGCCCTGCCCGTGTCCGTGGACCAGTTGGTGACGGACGCGCACGCGGTGGTGGCGGCGGGTGCGACCGAACTGCACCTGCATCCGCGCGACCCCACCGGCGCCGAGTCGCTGGCGCCGCAGGTGGTGGGCCCGCTCATGGAACGGCTGCGCGCCGACGGGCCCCGGGTGCCGGTGTCGCTGACCACGTCGCTGTCCGCGGAGTCGGATCCGTGGCGGCGCTACGACCTGGTGCAGCGCTGGGCGTCGTCGGCGCTGCCGGACTCGGTCACCGTGAACCTGCACGAGGCGGGCTCGGTGGACCTGGCGCACCTGCTGGAGGACCGCCGGATCGGGGTGGAGGCGGGGGTGTGGACAGTGGAGGCCGCGCGCATCCTCGTCGCCACGAGGCTCAGCGTGGCGGCGGTCCTGGTGGAGCCCACACAGGTCGCGGTGGAGGACGCCCGGCGCAACGCCGGGGCGATCTGCTCCCTGCTGGACCGGGCGGGGGCGAACCAGCCGCGGCTGCTGCACGGGGCCGACGCGACGGCCTGGCCGATCCTGGAGTCGGCGCTGGTCTCGGGCTACGACATCCGGATGGGGCTGGAGGACACCATGCGGCTGCCCGGCGGCGAGGAGGCGCACGACAACGCGGACCTGGTCACGCGCGCGGTGAGCCTGGCCTCCGCCTCCGCGTGACCCCGGCGGGGCCTGCCGGCGAGCCGCCGCGCGGCGGCTCAGCCGACGAGGGCGCCCAGGAGCACGATGAGCATGATGCCCCCCAGAACCACGGGCAGCAGCCAGCGCTGCTTGCGGTTGTTGGTGAGCATGCTCATGACGTGCTCCGCTCAGGAGGTCGGGTGGGATCCGCCTCCCAGCGTAACCCCCAGGTCCGGACGATCCGGTAGCGGTCCTCCCGCTCCGGCCTGCTCTCCACCAGGTGCACCTCGCGGACCCGCCACCTGCGGCCGGGCAGTGTTCCGAGGGCGTCCGCGGTGCCGGTGAGGTCGCGCGCGGGACGGCTGCGGGCGACCGTGATGTGCGGCACGTAGGCGCGGTGCTCGACGGGCACACCGGCCCCGGACGCGGCGGCGCGCAGTCCGCGGGCGAGGGCGCCGAGGGAGGCGGTGTCGCCGCCGAGCCCTGCCCAGAGCACGGAGGCGCGGCGGAGGCCTTCCGGGAAGGCGCCCCAGCCGTCGGCGGCGAGGTGGAAGGGCTCGTGCCGGCGGACCTCCCGGCCGAGGGCGTCGCCGAGCGCGGGCAGGAGGGTCTCCTCCACCTCGCCGAGGAAGACCAGGGTGAGGTGCCACTCGCGGGGGCTGGCCCAGCGGAGGTCGGGGGTGCGGCCGCGGCCCCGGTCGACGGCTCGGCGCAGCGCGTCCGCCGTGTCGGGGGGCGGGTCCAGTGCCGCGAACAGTCTCATGCCCTCATTCTGCCCCGGGCGGGGCCTTCGGGCCCGTCTCCCGGAGCCCCCCGGAGCCCCCCGGGGCCCGCCGGAGCCCCGCGGGACGGCGCAGGGCCCGCTGGCGGCCGGTCCGGCGTCGGCGGTGCCGGACCCTCGGCGGGTGGGGCGGCTGCCCCGGTCGTGCCCCGAGGACGGCGGGGCACGACCGGGAGTCTCAGGCGCGGGTGACCGTGTCCGGCCGGGACCCGTTCTCGTCCGGGACGAGGCGGATCCCGGTGGAGCCGTCCGGGCGGCGCTCGACGTCCACCCGCTCGTGCTCCGCCTCCGGGGCCTCCCCGCGCTCGTCCCCGGTCCGCGCGCTCTCCGGTCCGGCGGCCTCCGCGTCCGCGGACGGGCGCCGCCCCGGGAGCACGTCGCGCAGGCGCACGCCCTTGGCCCGGAAGAGCAGGACGGAGATGACCGTGACGACCACGAGGGTCACCGCGCCGCCGATGACCAGGCTCGTCTCCGGGCCGAAGGTGTCGGCGAGCAGGCCCACCACGGGCGCGCCGATGGGCGCCACGCCCATGAACACCAGCAGGAACATGCTCATGACGCGCCCGCGCATGCGCGGGTCCACGCTGAGCTGGAAGGTGGCGTTGAGCGTGGTCACGTAGGTCATGAAGGCCATGCCCATGGGCACCAGCACCAGGATGAACGGCACGTAGCCGGGCATGAGCCCCGCCACGACCTGGAACGCGCCGAAGGCAAGCGACCCGATCAGCACCAGCCGCAGCCGGGGCCGGTCGCGGCGGGGGGGCCGCAGGGNGCAGGGCGCCGACGAGGGCGCCGACGGCCAGGAAGGCGGCGGCCACGCCGAACGCGTCGGCCCCGGCCTCGAACACGTTGTTGACCATCAGCGCGATCTGGTTCTGGCTGTTGGCGCCGAAGAACTGCGTGGCGGCGGCCAGCACCAGCAGCAGGACCAGGTCGCGTCTGCCGCCGATGTAGCGCAGCCCCTCCCGGATCTGCCCCTTGCCCCGGGCCACCCGCTCGGTGGGGTTGAGCTCGGAGGCGCGGATCATCGTCAGGGCGAGGATGGTGAACCCGAACGACGCGCCGTTGATGAGGAAGACCGGCCCGCTGCCGATGACCGCGATGAGCAGACCGGCGACGGCCGGACCGGTCACCCGGCCGAGCTGGAAGCTGGCGCTGTTGAGCGCGATGGCGTTGGACAGGTGCTCGCGGTCGACCATCTCCGGGACGAAGGCCTGCCGCCCGGGGTTGTCGAGCACGGTGATCATGCCGAGCCCGAAGGCGAACAGGTACACGTGCCAGACCTGGGCGGCGCCCGCGGTGGCCAGGATTCCGAGGCCGATCGCGAGCACGCCCATGGCGGCCTGGGTGCAGACCAGCAGCCTGCGCTTGTCCATCCGGTCGACCAGCGCCCCGCCCCACAGCCCGAAGAAGAGCATGGGCAGGAACTGGAGGGCGGTGGTCATGCCGAGCGCGATGCCGCTGCCCCCGCTGAGCTGGAGGACCAGCCAGTCCTGCGCGATGCGCTGCATCCACGTGCCGGGGTTGGACAGCAGCTGGCCCAGGGCGTACAGCCGGTAGTTGCGGTTGGCCAGGGACCGGAACATGGCGATACGCCGCATCAGTCCCTCCCCGCGGACGCGTGGGGAGGGACTGATGCGGCCATCGGCGGTCGGCTTCGATCGCGGCCGGGTGGACAAAGCGGGCAAATAAGTAAACGGCGTTGACTCATCACTGGAGTCAACGCCGTCCACCGCCGCCGGAATTCCCGTACGGCGCGAGGGCCGTGCCTCAGCCGATCAGGGCGTTGATCGGCGCCTCGGCGAAGTGGACCAGGAAGACCAGCGAGATCAGCCACAGCAGCGGGTGGACCTGGCGCCCCTTCCCGGTGACCAGGCTGACGAAGGCGTAGGTCAGCAGGCCGAACCCGATGCCGTTGGCGATCGAGTAGGTGAAGGGCATCATGATGATCGCCATGAAGGAGCCCAGACCCAGCGCCGGGTCCGTGAAGTCGATGTTGACCACCTGGACCATCATCATGAAGCCCACGATCACCAGCACCGGCGTGGCGGCCTCGAAGGGCACCAGGTTCACCAGCGGGGTGAACAGGGTGGCCAGCATCATCAGGACGCCGGTGACGATCGGCGCGATACCGGTGCGGGCGCCCTCGCCGACGCCCGCGGCGGACTCGGCGTAGATGGTGGCGACCGAGGCCGAGCCCAGACCGCCCAGGACCGTGCCGATGGAGTCGGCTGCCAGCACCTCGCGGGAGCCCTGGATGTTGCCGTCCTCGTCGGCCAGGTCGCCCTGGTGGGCGACGCCGACCATGGTGCCCATGGTGTCGAAGAAGTCGGCGAGCAGCAGCGTGAAGATGAGCATGACCACGGTGGCGATGCCGATGTCGGCCCAGCGGGAGAACACGTTGAGACCGCCGTCGGCGAACATGCCGACGAGCGAGAAGTCGGGGAGCGCGACCACTCCCCCGCCGGTGGACAGGGTCGGGACCGTCAGACTCCAGCCGAGGCGGTTGTCGCCGCCGCCGAACAGCGACTCCACGAGGAGGGCGACGACCGTGGAGACGATGATGCCGATCAGCATCGCGCCCGGCACCCTGCGCACGTACAGGGCGACGGTGATCAGCAGGCCGATGACGAAGATCAGGATCGGCCAGCCCTGGAGGCCGCCGTTGCCGAGTTGGACGGGGGTGCCCTCACCGGCCTGCACGAAACCGGCGTTGACCAGGCCGACCAGGGCCAGGAAGAGGCCCACGCCGACGGCGATGGCGACTTTGAGCCCGGGCGGGATGGCGGCGAAGACCGCGGTGCGGAAACCGGTGAGCACCAGGATCAGCAGCAGCACGCCCTCGATGACGATCAGCAGGAAGACGTCGGACCAGGGCATGACCGGCGCGATGCCGTAGGCGACGACGGCGTTGAGTCCCATGCCCGCCGCGATGGCGAAGGGGTAGCGGCTGACGACGCCCATGAGCACGCAGGAGATCGCGGCGACCAGGGCGGTGACGGCGGCCACCTGGGGGATGCCCAGGGTCTCTCCGTTGACGTCCTCGGCCGTACCGATGATCAGCGGGTTGAGGACGACGATGTAGGCCATGGCGAAGAAGGTCGCCAGACCGCCCCGCACCTCGGTGCCGACGGTGGACCCGCGCTCGGAGACGCGGAAGTAGCGGTCGAGGGGGCCCGACGGCGTCTTGCCGGTGCCGCTGGGGGATGGACTTGGAGTTTTCACGTCGTCAGCCTGACCTGGTCGTACTTACTGGACAAGAAGGATTCTGCGCCAGGTTAGTTGCATGTTCACACAACCCCGGCCACACGTTTCCCCGGTTTTTCGGAGGAAAGACCATAGGACCGGATGATCGGCTCCCCCGGTGTGACGAATCCGTCCCCGGACGGCGGGGCGGTCCGGTGCGCGCCTCCCCTCCCCCGGCGTGCGCTCCGCCGCTCCGCCGCACGCGTGCGCGCGCCTCGGCGCGCACGCCCCTTCACCGGTGTGCGCGCCGCCTCCCCGGCGTGCACATCCCTTCCCCGGCGGTGAGCGGATAGCCTTGGGCCGTGCGCAAACCTCGCCAGCCCGACCCGGACGTCCACGAGAGCGACTACCGCGTGCCCGCCGCGATCGGCACCCTGGCGTGGACGGTGGCGCTCGTGGTCCTCCTCGCCCTGGGCGACGGGCTGCCCGCGACCGAGCGCTGGTGGATCGGCGTCTGCGTGACCGGGATCGCATTGGGCGTGTTCGGGTTCCTGTACATACCGCACCTGCTGCGCAGGCGCTCCGACGAGGCCGAGCGCCGGGCCGACCACTCCTGACCAGCGCCGGGCACCCCCCAACGGGGCACCGCGGTTCTGCCCGATAATGGGCGGGTGTCTGAGACGAGATTTCCGCGCGGTCTGGCCGAGCGACTCCGCGGCATCCTCATCGACGCCGACTACACGGTGTCCGGCGTCCGTGACCGCCTCGGCGACGCCGCCGCGCGCGCACTGGCCCGCGAGGAGCTGGTGCCCGCCCTGCGCGCCACCGGCGGCGACGAACGGCTCGGACTGCTGCTGCGCCTGTGGTGGCTCCGGTCGTCCATCCCCGCGCGCGCCGCGCGTTCGATCCTGCCCGTGGACGAGTTGGCCGAGGCGGGCCTGGTCACCGTGGAGGAGGGTGGGAGCGGGCCCGTCGTGCGCGCCCTGGTGCACCTGGGCCCCTGGGAGCTGGAGGACGGCAGACCCGGGTTCGTGGTCTCCGACCCCAAGGTGCGCCCCGGCAGCGGCGCCGTTCCCTCCCCCGACCACGTGGTGGGCGCGGGCGGCGCCTCCTCCACCCTGTCCCAGCTGATCGTGGGCGGGCCGGTGGAGCGCGCCCTGGACGTGGGCACCGGCTGCGGGGTGCAGGCCCTGCACCTGGCCTCCCGGGCGCGCGAGGTGGTGGCCACCGACCTCAACCCGCGCGCCGTGCACCTGGCGGGGGTCAGCCTGGCCCTGTCGGGAGTCGCCGACGCCCGCCTGGAGCAGGGTTCGCTGTACGAGCCGGTCAAGGGCGAGCGCTTCGACCTGATCGTGTCCAACCCGCCGTTCGTGATCACCCCCGACTCCTCCCGGTACACCTACCGGGAGTCGGACCTGCCCGGCGACACCGTGTGCGCCGAGCTGGTGCGGCAGGCCCCGGCGCACCTGACCGAGGGCGGCTGGTGCCAGATCCTGGCGAACTGGGTGCACCGCGACGGCGACGACTGGGAGGACCGGGTCGGCGGCTGGGTGACCGGGACCGGGTGCTCGGGCTGGGTGGTCCAGCGCGACGTGCAGGACCCCGCCGAGTACGTGGAGCTGTGGCTGCGCGACTCCTGCGAGCACGGCACGCCCGAGTACACCCGCCGCTACGACGCCTGGCTCGACTACTTCGAGCGCGAGGGCATCAAGGGCATCGGGTTCGGGTGGATCTGCCTGCGCAACGACGTCGCCCAGGACGCGACCGTGCGCGTGGAGGAGCTGCGGCACGAGATCGAACGGCCCGTGGGCCCCTACCTGCCCGACGTGGTGGACGGGGCGATGACCGCGCTGCGCCTGACCGACGCCGCGCTGCTGTCCGCGCACGTGGCGCTCGCGCCGGGCGTGGTGGAGGAGAGGGTGGGCCGCCCCGGCGCGCCGGACCCGGAGAAGATCCTGCTGCGCCAGCGCGACGGCCTGCGGCGCGTGGCCCGCGTGGGGACGGTGGAGGCCGCCCTGGCGGGCGTGTGCGACGGCACCATGCCGGTGGGCCCGCTGCTGGACGTCATCGCCGAGCTCATCGGCGAGGACCCCGCGCTGGTGCGCGAGCGCACGCCCGACGCGCTGCGCACCCTCATCTCCGAGGGGTTCTTCCGGGTGGCCCGCTGACCGGGGCCGCCCGGGCGGGCGGCCCAGGCGGCCCCGTCGGGCTCAGGCCTCGGGCTCGGCGGTGTAGAAGGCCACGGTCCGCTCCGCCGAGGTCCGGGCCTCCTCCGGGTCGGCGCCCGCGGCGGCGTGCGCCTCGCCCCACAGGCGTCCGCTCAGCTCCATGAACCAGCGGGCCTCCTCCGACCTCTCCCAGTCCGCCGTCTCCGACGTCACGTCGGCCCCCGAGGCCAGGTGCGGGCCCAGTCCGAGGAGCCCCGTCTCCCAGCCGATGCCGGTGGCTCCGGGGCCGTACCGGGCCCAGAAGTCGTTGAGCGGCGCGAAGTGGGTCAGCGCGAAGCGGGTCCGCCCGTCCGACAGCGCGGTCAGCCTGACCTCCACGTCGCTGCTCTCCCCGTCGTACTCCCACGTCAGGCGGAAGGAGTGCGGCGGGTCGCACGAGAGCACCCGGCCCCCGGCGCTGCCCTCCAGCTGGTAGGCGCCGCCCTCGCGCAGGTCGCCCGTGACCGGCACGAACCACCGTGGGAGGCGTTCGGGGCTGGTGCAGGCGTCCCACAGGTCCCCGATCGGCGCGTCGTAGTCCCGGGTCAGCGTGACGGCGGCGTCGGCTCCGGCGCCGTCGAGTCCGACCGTGCGGCCGACCGCGTCGATCTGCTTCCGGACGTCCATGGTGTGCTCCCCCTGCTCATCGGTCCCGCCCCTCGTCGGCGGACTCTCGGCGCTCGCGCCTTCCCCGGGCCAGTTCGGTCTCCAGCGCCATCAGGTGGGGCTCCCAGCGGGCGGCGAAGCGCCGCAGCCAGGCGTCCACGTCGCGCAGCGGCGAGGGGTCGACCGCGTAGAGCCTGCGGGTTCCCTCCCTGCGCACGGTGGCGAAGCCGTTCTCCCGGAGCACGCGCAGGTGCTGGGAGACGGCGGGCTGGGAGATGCCGAACTCGGACCGCACGACCCCGGTCAGCTCGCCGGAGGAGTGCTCGCCCTCGTTGAGCAGCTCCAGCAGGCGGCGTCGGACCGGGTCCCCGAGGACGTCGAAGGCGTGCATGACCTCATCATATAAGCAAAAGGCTATATAAGCCAGTACTGATCATCGGATGCGATAGCGTCTGCGCATGGCCCGAATCGAGGAACTCGTCCACTACCCGGTCAAGGGGTGCGCGGGCACGTCCGTGCCCTCCGCCGAGATGGCGCCGACCGGCCTCCCGCACGACCGCGCGTTCATGGTGGTCGACGACGCCGGGGGTTTCCGCAGCCAGCGCAACGACCCCCGCATGGCGCTCATCCGCGCGGGGATCACCGCGGACGGCACGCGCCTGAGCCTGGGGTGGGGTCCGGAGCCGGGCGCGGACCCTGGCTCGGACGGGTTCGCGCCCCTGGAGGTCGAGGTCGACCCCGGGGGCCCGCGCCTGGACGTGACCATGCACCGGCAGCCGTTCGTCGGCGTGGACCAGGGCCGCGAGGCCGCGGACTGGCTGTCGGAGGTGCTCGGCGCGCCCAGCCGCCTGGTGCGGGTGCCCGACGACCACGACCGCCGCGTGGACGGGATGACCCCGGGCACCAGCGCGTTCGCGGACAGCACCGCGGTGCTGATGGCGTCGCTGTCCTCCCTGGCCCTGCTCGGCGAGCGCATCCTCGCCCGGGGCGCCGAACCCGTGCCGATGAACCGCTTCCGGCCCAACATCGTGGTGTCGGGCTGGGCCGAGCCGCACACCGAGGACCGCGTGCGCGCCCTGCGCCTGGGCACGGCGGAGCTGGGCTACGCCAAGGTGTGCATCCGCTGCGTGGCCACGACGGTCGACCAGTCCCGGGGCGCCAAGGCGGGGCCCGAGCCGCTGCGCACCCTGGCGGACTACCGCCGGGCCCAGGGCGGGGTGGCCTTCGGCGCCAAGTTCGCCGTCACCCGCCCGGGCTCGCTGGCCGTGGGCGACGAGGTGGAGGTGCTCGCCTGGGACAAGGCCCAGGACGAGGACGCGGACGCGGACCTGGCGAACGTTCCGGTGTGACCGCTGGCCGCCGCGCCCGGCCGGGCGCGGCGGAGGGGTTGCGCACCCCGCTCCCGGAGCCGGGGGCGTGTCCTTCGCCCCGGTCCCGGCCCGGAGGCCGACCGGGCCCCGGACCGAAGGGCCGACCGGCCTCCGTCAGCGGCGGCCTCAGTCGTCCAGGTCGGCCTCGGCCAGCAGCCTCGCCGCCGCCCCCGGCTCCCGCAGCGCGTCGGCCAGCACGTGCCTCCTCGACCACTGCCCCGCGCGCCAGCACAGCGCCCGGGCCAGCCCGTCACTGGTCGAGGCGTGCGCCGAACCGTCCGCGACGTACCACTCCAGCTCCACCCCGTCCACCGTGAGCGTCTGGTGGTGCAGGTAGGTGCGGTCGGGCTCCCCCGCCGGGTCCAGGAAGAGGTCCGCCTCGTCCGGAACCTGGCGCATCTGCCCCGCCGACCCGACCCTTCCGGTCACGACCTCGCTGGCCAGGTCCAGGTCCAGCACGTCCGCGACGGCCTCGGCCGTCTCTGCCGGGGCGAGCACCAGGGCCCGTTCCTGCTCCTCCAGCAGCGGCAGCAGGTCCGGTGAGTCCACCACGACCGCGTCCTCGGCGTCGGCCACCACGATCGACCCGCCCCGCACCGCCCGCACGCGGGTCGGCGGGGTGACCAGGTCGGTGTCCACCCCGGCCAGGGCGGCCCACACCCTGCGCAGCGACGCGCGGTCCACGTGCCGCTGGGGGTCGGCCAGCCGGGTGAGCAGGTCGTCCGCGCCGTCCGGATCCGCCAGCACGTCGTCCAGGGTGGTGCGCACGCCCAGCGCGCGGGCGAACTCCGGGTCGACGTCGGCGCTCACCTCGTCGTACAGGCCCACCAGGGCGGGGTCGGCGTCCCCGAGCCGCAGCCCCGCGGGCGCGCTCCCGCCCAGCAGGGCCCGCGTGCGCAGCCACCAGGCGGTGTAGGAGGGCACGTCCGTCACGCGCCCGTCGGGCAGCAGCACGCGGACGGGGGCGGTCACCGCCTCGCGCAGCGGCCCCTCGGCGAGCATGGCCAGGACGCGGGGCCACTGCTCGTCGGCCACGTAGTCGAGGTCGGCGACGCACACCAGCTCGGGGACGACCGGCGGCAGCTCCGGGTCGCCCACGCGTTCGAGGACCTCGTCGGCCCAGTCCTCCAGGCCGTCCGGGCCCTCCTCCCCCGCCGCGCCGTCGAAGACGGAGACCAGGTCCTCGCCCAGCGCGACCTCCTCGGCGCGGACCGCGGTCAGCTCCCACAGCGCGCCGACCGCGCGCAAGACCTCGGTCCCGTGCCGTTCCACCAGGTCCGGGTGCACGGTGCCGAAGGGGGCGTCGTCCACGAGGAGATCGGCCAGGGGCGCGCCGGGCACGAGGAGTTCCGCGGCGACCGAGTAGCCGTCCTCGTCGTCGCGCAGGGCCAGCTCGGAGAGCCAGGGCACGTCGGCGACGCCGGTCCCCGAGGCGGAGACCAGGTCCAGCACGGCCTCGGCCACGGGGTCGGGGTCGTCGGCGTCCAGGGAGGCGCGGACGGCTGCCTCGGTGCGCCCGTCGCGCAGGACGGTCGCCGCGCTGGCCTCCACCGCGCCCAGGCGGTTGAGGAGGGGGTGGACGGCCTCGGGGTGCACGACGCGCACGCCCAGGGCGGCCAGGGCGTCCAAGGGCCCGCGCTCGTCCCGGGCGTCCCAGCCGTCCCTGTCCCCTCGGTCGTCCCCAGCGTCCTGGTCACTCCGGTCGTCCCAACCGTCCCGCTCGTCCCAGACGTCGCGCTCACCGTTCCGCGCGCCGCCCGCCGTCGCCGACCAGTCCTCCGAGGGCACCAGCAGCGAGCGGGGTCCGCGCACGAGCCTCCCGTCGGCCAGCGGCACGGGCAGGGCCCCGAGCTCGTCCAGGTCGGCGCCGCCCCTCCCCGCCCGGTCCAGGGCGGCGTAGAGCGAGGCCCACCAGCGCGGGGGCCGGTCGGTGTCGGCGAGCAGGTCGGCGACGTCGGCCAGTCCAAGGCGGTGGACGCGCAGGGCGGCCAGCGCCGGGTGGCGCGAGCTCCAGCTTCCGGGCAGCAGCCGGGGAACGAGTCCGGACAGGACGGAGACGAGGTCGGCGGCGAGGCCGTCGGTCCCGCCCGGCCCCCCGGTGTCGAGGAGTACCGCGTCGCGCGGGGCGACGGGCGCACCGGCCGCGGTCACCAGGAACGGGGTGTCCTGGAGGGGCTCGGCCACGCGGGCGCGGAAGACGGCGTCGACGGCGCCGCCGCCCACACGGGTTCCGGGCACCAGGTCGAGCGACGCCCGGGGGTCGAAGCGCCGCAGGAGGGCGCAGTAGGCCTCGGCGGCCTCCATGAGCAGCAGGTCGGTGGCGGCCCCGGGCTGGACCGCGCGCCGGTCGCTGCCCAGCGGGAAGGTGCCGATGAGGACGGCGGGCAGGTCGAGTTCGGTGTCGGTGGGCGTGGGCGCGTGGACCACGGCCTCGACGTCGGCGGGCAGGGCCGCGACCGCGCCGTCCTCGTCCACGGGGACCGCCCACGTCAGCGACCACGACGTGCGGTCCCGTTCCTCGGTGGGGCGGTCGGCGAGCAGGGCGGCGTCGAAGGCGCCCGAGCGCTCGACGGTCCGCCAGAGGGTGGTCCGGGTGCCGTCGCCGTCCAGGTGCGCGGTGACCAGGTCGGCCGTCCCGGTGGCCTCCTGGCGGGTGAGGACGCGCTCGGCGCCCTCGACGTCCACGCGGACCTCGACCAGGCCGGGCAGGGCGAGCAGGAGCGCCTCGCCGGTCCGGTCCAGGAGTTCGCGCACCCGGTCGCGGGCGCGGTCGTCGCGGAGCAGGAGGGTGACGACGGTGTCGTAGCCCTCGTCGCCCTCGGAGCCCCCACGCGGAGCGGAGAACCCGGCGGCCCCTCCGGCACCAGGGGTCCCGGAGGTCCCCCGGCCAACGGTTTCGGCGGGGAAGGGCAGTCGCAGCATGGGCACGTGCCCGGAACGGCGCTCCACCTCCTCCGCGAGGCCGCCGTGGACGCCGTCGCCGCCCAGCAGGTCCGTGACCGCGGCGCGGGCGGCCTCGGCGCTGAAGCGGACGGCCGAGCCGCCGGAGTCGACGGTGACGTCGTCGCTGAGCGCCGCCACCGCGGAGAAGCCCACGCCGAAGCGTCCGGCGGAGCCCTGCTCACCGCGCTTGGTGGAGGCCCGCAGCGTGGCCAGGGACTCCACGCCCTCGGCGGTCAGGGGGGCGCCGGTGTTGGCGGCGGTCAGCCGGTGGCCGGTCAGCGCCAGGCGCAGCCGTCCCGGGACGCCCGCGCGGCGGGCCGCGTCCGCGGCGTTCTGGGCCAGCTCGACCACGACCCGGTCGCGGTAGCCGCCGAGCGCGAAGTCCTCCTCCGCGTTGGCGTCCTCACGGAAGCGCGCGGGGGCGTCGGCCCACGCCGCGAGGACGCGTCGGCGCAGCTCGGCGGTGTTGTAGGGATCGGCCAGCGAAGCGGTCAGCGGCTCGGCCATGACGGTTTCCTCCTGCGCTGCGGGCACGGCCCGGCACGGTGCACCCGGGGCGGGAGCGGATGCGGTAAACCGACCCTAGCCCACCGGAGCGGAGGGCCGGGGCCGGATCGTGCGGCGCGGCGACACAGCGCCGGGAGGCGGCGGCGCGTCCGGGCGGCGCCGGGACGCGACGCGCGCTCGGACGGCGCCGGGGTACGCCGTCGTCGGACGGCGCTGGTCTACGCCGGTGTCGGACAGCACTGGCGTACGTCGGTATCAGACAGCGCTGGTGTACGCCGGCGTCAGACAGCGCTGGCGTACGTCGGCATCAGGAATCCGAGGAGACCAGTTCCAGCTCGGCGGTGTCGTCGAAGACGATGTGGTCGTAGCCCATCTCGTCGACGACCGGCTTGACCGGATCGTTGCGCGACTCGGGGCGGCGCACCTCGGAGTGGGCGCCGCAGCCGTGGTCCATCGAGACCACGCGGCCGTCGTCGGGGGCGTACTCGTTGGTGCACACACCGAACATCTGGCGCAGCTCACCGGCGAGCGGCGTCATGAAACCGCAGGTGAGGCAGCGGGCGGGCGCGGCCGTCGCGATCGGGCTGCGCGGGCCGCCCTCGCCGTTGTACCAGCGCTCCGCGGCCTGTTCGCGCCCGACCTCCGAGAGCACCTGGCGTCGTCCCAGGCCCAGCTCCCACATCACCTGCCGGTCCTCGCCCTCGGCGTCCAGCTCGCTGTCGGGCACCTGGGCGTAGCCGGGGACGAGCCGCTCGTCGTCCTCCTCGGCGGGCAGCAGGTCGCCCACGCCGAGGTCGCCGGGGCGCAGCCGCTCCTTCCAGGGCACCCACTCGGGCGGGGCCAGGGCGCCTTCGCCGGGCAGCAGAACGACCTCGTTCACCGTGACCTGTCTGGCGCGCGAGGCGCGGACCACGGTGACGGCGTAGTTCCACCCCGGGTAGGCGGGGTCCAGGCAGGTGAAGAGGTGAGTGACCAGGCGGGTGTCCTCGACCTGGGGGGCGAGGTGCTCACCCACCCACTCGGGTCGCCCGACCTCGGCGGCCACCGAGCGAGCCAGCTCCACCGCCTCGATACATGCCTTGTCCGGTACAGGAGAACGTCGAGTAGGGCTCACGCCCCCATTCTCACTGATCGCGAGCACCGATTTGACCATAACGAGGGTCAAGGTTCGCCCGATACATCCTCCGGAACCGGTCTCGGACCTCTGACCACCCGGGAACCGGAGACACCGAAACGGACCGAGGCAAACCACAGCAGGCCGAACCCGCCGGGCCGAATCCCACCGGCCCCGCCACCCGGGCGCCCCGTCTCCCGCCGCGCCCGGGGACGCGGCGGCCGCTCAGGCCTCCAGGTCGTCGGCGACCACGCGCAGCACGGAGGCGATCCTGGCCGCGTCACGGCGTTCGGGGTGGCGCCCCCGGCGGTAGCCGTTGGACAGGCCCTCCAGCAGCTTGATGAGGTCCTCGGTGATCACCACCATCTCGTCCGGCTTCTTGCGCCGCGCCCTGGCGACCGAGTGCTGGTCCTCCAGGAGCCTGACCTGGAGCGCCTGGGCGCCCTTGCGGCCCTCGGCCACGCCGAACTCGACCTTCTGGCCGGGGCGCAGCGACGTGGTGCCGGGAGGGAGCGAGGAGGAGTGCACGAAGACCTCACCGCCGTCGTCGCGGGTGAGGAAACCGAAACCCTTGTCGTCGTCGTACCACTTGACCTTGCCGGTGGGCACCTGGGGACCTCATGCTTTCACTGGCGGGCGTGCCGGAGGACGGGGCGCGGGCGGGCGCGGTGGGATCCGCGCCGTCCACATGCCGCCGGAACGCCCCTGGTTTTTCCACGGGTGCCTCCAAAGTAATGCCCGCGGGCTCACCGGCGCGAGGGTATAAACAGCCGTCGGTCCCCGCGCACGCCCGGCGGGGCGGGGGCTTCCGGGGCACGGCGCGGGCCGCCCGCGGACACGACGAGGAGGCCCGGATGCGGATCATCCGGGCCTCGCGGCGCCGAAGGCGGCCCCTCACCGCTGGGTGCGGAGTGTGGGACGGGACTCGGCGGAGACGTGGCCGCCCCGGCTGCTGTGGCGACCGGACTGGAGGCCTGGTCACCGGTACTGACGCGACCGCCTGAGCGAAAGAGGCGGTGTACCGACATGACTACCCGAATCCGTGTGTTCGGACGCGCGGTAACGGGCCGACCGGAAAAGGTTATTCCCCAGCGTTTGCCAAGCAATGACCAGCGGCCCCGGGGCTTTGAACTGGGAGAACACCGTGCACGCCCCGATCGCGGCGCGGCGCCCGCGCACGGCCTCAGCGCGGTGGCGCGTCCCTCGCGGGCGGAGCCGGGCGCGGGAGCCGGGAGCAGAGGTAGACCGCGCACACCAGGGAGGCCGCGCCGAGGCCGATGACCCCGGTGGCGGTCAGGGACTCCTGGACGTACTCGTCGACGAACTCGGCCTCGCCGCTCCACAGGGCCATGCCGAGCGCACAGGAGAGCAGGGGCAGGCCCACGCCGATCCACTTGTCCCGGGCGGTCCACACCCGGCTGAGCAGGATCAGGGCCGCCCCCAGGACCCACAGGAAGGCCAGGTCCCACCACCAGGGCACGGCCAGCAGCAGCAGGAGCAGGGCCGCGGCCTCGGGCGGGTGGCGGCGCGCCGCCGCGACCGGGCCGCCGCGGTCGGTCCGAGCCCCCTGGCCGGGCCGGTCCGCCCGTCCGCTCCCACCGCTCCCGCCGCTCCGGTCGCCCCGGTCGGCGCGGCGGCCCCGGATACGCATCTCCGTCTGGCCGGGCCCCTCCAGCAGGGACCTGAGCCCGCGGTCGGGACCGCCCCGCCAGGGCGGCGGCGGCCGGTCGGCGTGGCGCGGCCTGGAGGGGATCAGCTCGTCGTCCTCGACGTCGAGGTCGCGGCCGTCGAGGTCCCGCTCCACCAGGTCCCGGGGCGTGCCGAGCCCCCTGAGGATCCCCCGGACGGTGTCCTCGTCGTGTCCCGCGGCGGCGCGGCGGGCGTTGATGCGCGAGCGCACTCCGGCGAGGTAGGCGGTGCGTTCCCGCGCGGTCATGCGACCGTGCAGCTCCAGGCCGACCTGGGACAGATAATCCAGTACCAGTTGTTCCGAGCGCTGGGTCATGTCCCCATACTGGCTCAGGACGACCTGGCTTTTAAGCCCTACTTCTCAGTTTCGGTCACCGATTTTCCTTCGGATACGGTCTACGGCGGTGTGCCGGAGCAGTCACGGAAGCCACAGGGGACGGACGCGAACACCGGGGCCCCGATCGCTTAGCGTTGAACCGATGAGCGACAACGCACCGCCCGACGGGCACGAACCGGGCACGGGGGACCGCACGGCCCCCGTGTCGGGCCGTCCCCCCACGTTCACCTCCTGGCTGCGCGGCCGGTCGGACGACGCACTCGTCGCCCTGCTGCGGGCCCGCCCGGACCTGACCCAGCCCGTCCCGGCCGACATCGGCGCGCTCGCCTCACGGGCCACCAGCCGCAACGCCGTCCTGCGGGTCCTGGAACGGCTGGACCGGTTCACGCTCCAGGTGCTGGAGTCGGTGGTCGCGCTCGGTGACGACCGGATGTCCGAGCCGGTGGGGGTGCCCGCCGCCGACCTGGCCGACGCGCTCGGACCGGTGGGCGGCCTCGGGGCCGACCGGGAGAGCAGCGCGGCGGACGCCCCGGGCGGTGCCGCGGTCAGCGGAACGGAGCACGACACGGCGGACGGACCGGTCGGCGCGGCCCTGGACACCCTGCTGCGCCTGGCCCTGGTCTGGCCCGACCGGGGGCGTCTGCGGCCCGTCCAGGTGCTGCGCGACCTGCTCCCCCAGCCCGCCCAGCTCGGCCCGCCCGCGCGCGTGCTGCTCGCCGCGCTGCCGCACGGCGCCGTCAGGAGGCTCGCCGACGGCCTCGCGCCGGACGGCGCCGAGGACACCCCCGTCGAGGCGGTCGCCGCTCTCCTGTCCGACCCGAAGCGGGTCGCGGTCCTGGTCGACGGAGAGGTCCACGGGCACGCCGAAAGCCCCGCAGGCGCAGGAGGCACGGAGGGCGCAGGAGGCACGGGGGACCCGGGCAACTCACGGAGCGCGCAGGGCCCGCACGCCCCACGGATCCGGACCGGCGCACCGGCCCCCGGCGGCGACCGGCCCGGACCGGTCAGCGCCCAGGCCCGACGGCTGCTGGACAGCATGGCCTGGGGGCCGCCCCACGGGACCGTCTCCGACGCCCGCCGCGAGGTCACCCTGGACACCGCCGCCTCCCCGGTCGACGAGCTGATCGCCCGCGCCCTTCTGCTGCCGAGCGGCGACGACACCCTCACCCTGCCGCGCGAGGTGGGGCTGCACCTGCGTTCGGGCCTGCTGTTCCGTGAGGTCACCACCGCGCCGCCGCGCTTCGAGGGGACCGCGCACCCCGCCGACGCCGTGACCCGGGCGGCCGCCGGTCAGGCCTTCACGGTGCTGCGGGCGGTCGAGGAACTCCTGGAGCACTGGTCCGAGGACCCGGCCGCGGTGCTGCGCAACGGCGGCCTGGGCGTACGCGACCTGCGCCGCGCCGCCCAGGCCATGGAGACCGACGACGCCACCGCCGCCCTGTTCGTGGAGGTCGCCCACGCCGCCGGGCTGCTCCGCGCCGACGACCGGGTCGAGGGCGAGTGGCTGCCCACCCGCGAGTACGACCTGTGGCGGGAGCGCCCGCCCGCGCACCGGTGGCTGCGGCTGGCCTCCGCCTGGCTGGAGTCGGACCGCGTGGCGTCGCTGAGCGGGTCGCGCGACTCGGGCGGACGGATGCGCAACGCGCTCGGCCCGGGCCTGGTCCGTCCGGCCGCGCCGCAGGCCCGCCGCGACCTGCTCACGGAGCTGGGCACCGCGGAACCGGGTTACGCGCCGCTGCCGGACTCGCTGTCGGCGCGCCTGTCCTGGCGCCGTCCGCGCCGCCAGTCGCCGGTCTACGCCGAGCTGGTGCGGGCGGCTGCGGCCGAGGCCGCCACGCTCGGCCTGACCGGGCGCGGCGCGCTGGCCGACCACGTCCGCCCGCTGCTGGACGGCGACGAGGACGCGGCCGCGCGCGTCCTGGGCGGGGAGCTGCCCAAGCCGCTCGACTACGTGCTGGTGCAGGGCGACCTGACGGCCGTCGCGCCGGGTCCCCTGGTGCCCGGGTTGGCCCGCGAGCTGGCCCTGGTCGCCGACGTGGAGTCCACCGGCGGGGCCACGGTGTACCGGTTCACGGAGGGGTCGGTGCGGCGGGCGCTGGACGCCGGGCGGGGCGTCGCCGACATCACCGCCCTGCTCGAACGCCACTCGCGCACCCCGCTGCCCCAGGCGCTGCGGTACCTGGTGTCGGACGTGGGCCGGCGGCACGGACGGCTGCGGGCCGGTTCGGCGTCGAGCTACCTGCGCTGCGACGAACCCGCGCTGCTGGAGGAGTTGGTCAGCGACCGGCGGGCCGACGACCTGGGACTGCTGAGGCTGGCGCCGACCGTGGTGGCGAGCCGGTCGACGCGTGCGGCGCTGGTGGAGCGGCTGCGGCAGCTCGGGTACCACCCGGTGCCCGAGGGCGGGGACGGGACGATGCGGCTGAGCCGCCCCGAGGTGCGCCGGGCCGACGCGGCGGACGTGCCCCCCGCCCCGGGCGGGTCGGGGGCGTCACGGGAGCTGGCGGCCGCGGCCGTGCGCGCCGTGCGCGCCGGGGACGAGGCCGCCACGGCGGCGCGCACGCCGGTCCCGCTGCCCGAGAACGGTCCGCCGGGGTCGCGGTCGGCGGCGGTGCTGGAGGTGCTCGCGGGGGCCGCCAGGGACGGCCGGAGGGTGTGGATCGGCTACACCGACACGGACGGCCGGCAGGTGAGCCGGATCGTGGAGCCGTCGGGTGTGGACGGGGGCTTCCTGACCGCCTACGACGCGACCCGGGCGGCGGTGCACCGGTTCGCCGTGCACCGGGTGACCGCCGTGGCCGAGCTGGACCCGGAGCCGCGGGAGGAAGCGGGGCGGCGGGGGCAGCCGGAGCCGCGGTAGCCCACCGGCCCGGAGCCGGGCGGCGGAAGGGCCCGCGCGGGCGGACCGCGCGCCGTCCCGGCGCCACCGGCCCGGAGCCGGGCGGCGGGAGGACGCACCCGGGTTCCTCACGATCGGCCCGGAGGCGGCGGGCTAGTCTGGAACCGAGTTGGTCGACCCACCGACAGCGAGAGAACCCCCATGAGCAACGCATCGCTGCCCCCCGGGGCATCGTCCCCCCGTGAGCACGGACGCGACGACGACCGCGAGCGCCGGAGGGCCCGCGCCCCCGAGCGCGACGGGGAGCGCGGGACCGGGAGCGACCGCCGGGACGACCGCCGCGACGACCGGGAGGACGAGCGCGACGGACCCGACGCACACCGGACGGCGATCGGGGCCAGCAGTTCGACGATGGCGCTGATCCTGCACGCCCTGACCTTCGTGTGCTGCATGAACTGGCTGTTCGGCATCGCCGGGATCGTGTTCGCGGTGCGCGCCGCCCACGCCCGCGACCGGGGGCGCGGGGTCCAGGCCGAGACGCTCACGCGCTACTCCTGGTACTGCCTGGGCGCGGCCGGGGTGATGCTCTTCGTGATGCTGGTGCTGACGCTGGTGATGTTCACCCAGGCGGGTTCCTGGATCCAGGGGATCGTCCCGGTCACCAACTACTGAGCCGTGTTTGGCGGTCTGGGCCACGGGGCACCGCGTCTGCACGGAGCACGGGGGTCACCAGCGGCGACGGGAGCGGGGACGGCCGCGGGAGCGGTACGAGACGGGTCGGAAGAGCAGGGGGAGGGGGACGAGCGGTGATGAACGGCGGAGGCGGTCCGAAGGCCTTCTGGGAGAGGAAGCACGGCTTCACACCGGGGTCCCCGTCCGGGGGCGGCCCGGGGCGTCCGGCGTCCTCGGCGCCCCTCCGGTTGCCCGGGCGTTCGGGTGCCTCCGGACCGGGCGGCGCGCCAGGCGTGCCCGGACCTCCCGGCCCGGGCGGACACGCCGCCGGTTCCGCCCCGGGGAGCCCCTCCCCGCTGGCGGCGCCCCTCGACCCGGCGCTCCCCCCCGGAGCGGTCCCCCCGGCGGCCCCTCCCGCCCGTGTGGGCGGCGCCGTGGCCGCGCTGGTGGTGGCCGTCCTCAGCGCGGCGGCGTCGATACTGATGATGTACCTGGGCTTCTGGTTCTTCCTGCTGACGGTGAACGTGCCCGGGGTCTGGTTCGGCATCGCGACCCTGCGCGGGCTTCCCGATCCCGAACGGGTGGAGCGCTACATCCGCTACACCTGGGCCTGCAACTTCGCGTACTTCGCCCTGTTCGGCCTGTTCCTCGTCCCGGTCGTCGTCCTGGCCATGATGATGCTCCTGTTCACCCGGTGACCGGCCCTCCCCCCGGACCGGTCCCTCCCCCCGCCCCCGGTGCCGCGCGCGCCACGATCCACGGAGAAGCACGAGCGTGAACGAGAACTGGCAGTACGGCCCTCCCCCGGGCGACGGCCCCGGCGACCACGGCGGCGACGCGTACAAGGACTCGACCGGCGGGGGCAGNAGCGGTTACGGCCCCGGGCAGCCCCCTCCGGGCGGACCGTACCCGGGCCCCTGGTACCCGGGCGGCCCCTACCGGGAGCAGAGGAGCGCGTCCAGCGCGATCACCGCCCTGGTGGTGTCCCTCGTCCTGGTGGTGAGCTGCTGCGGTTTCCTGGCCGTCGTCGGCACGGTCTTCTCGGCCCTCGCGATCTCGGAGAAGAACGACCCCGACAAGTACCAGCGCTACACCCGCGTCGCCTGGATCTCCAACGGCGTGGTCCTGGCCCTGGTGGCCCTCTACCTCACCCTCGTCCTGACCTCCGTCCTCTCCGGCATGTGACACGCCTCCTCCGGCCGCTCCCCCTCCCCGCCCTCCCGGCTGCGCCGCGACCGCCGCCGCGGGGCCGGACGGGCCCGCCGGGGCATGGGCACAGGTCCCGCGGGCATGATCGGGGGTCCGGATGCGTTGCATCTGTGGCCGCCCCCGCTCCGCGAGATTGAAGGTCCGCGTTGTCCTGCCTGATCGTCCAGTCCGACAAGACGCTCCTGCTGGAGGTCGACCACGAGCTCGCCGGCGAGTGCCGCCGGGCCATCGCCCCCTTCGCCGAACTCGAACGCGCGCCCGAACACGTGCACACCTACCGGATCACACCGCTGGCCCTGTGGAACTCCCGCGCCGCCGGGCACGACGCCGAACAGGTCGTGGACGCGCTGATCCGCTTCTCCAAGTTCCCGGTGCCGCACTCGCTGCTGGTGGACATCGCCGAGACGATGGACCGCTACGGGCGGCTGCGGATCGTGGGCGACCCGCGGCACGGCCTGGTCCTGGAGTCCTCCGACCGCGCCGTGCTGGAGGAGGTCGTCCGCGCCAGGAAGCTCAAGGGCATGCTGGGCGAGCGGCTGGGCGAGGACTCGGTCGCCGTGCACCCGAGCGAGCGCGGCAACCTCAAGCAGGCGCTGCTCAAGATCGGCTGGCCCGCCGAGGACCTGGCCGGGTACGTCGACGGCGAGGCGCACCCGATCGACCTCGACCAGGACGGCTGGGAGCTGCGCGGCTACCAGAAGGAGGCCGCGGAGAGCTTCCACGCGGGCGGGTCCGGCGTGGTGGTCCTGCCGTGCGGCGCGGGCAAGACCGTGGTCGGCGCGGCGGCGATGGCCATGACCGGGGCGACCACGCTCATCCTGGTGACGAACACGGTGTCGGTGCACCAGTGGAAGACCGAGCTGCTGCGGCGCACCTCGCTGACCGAGGACGAGATCGGCGAGTACTCGGGCACCCGCAAGGAGATCCGCCCCGTCACCATCGCCACCTACCAGGTCATGGCGGCCAAGCGGAAGGGCGTGTACACGCACCTGGAGCTGTTCGACGCCCGCGACTGGGGCCTGGTCGTCTACGACGAGGTGCACCTGCTGCCCGCGCCGATCTTCCGGATGACCGCCGACCTCCAGGCCCGGCGCCGGCTGGGCCTGACCGCGACCCTGGTGCGCGAGGACGGCCGCGAGGGCGACGTGTTCTCGCTGATCGGCCCCAAGCGCTACGACGCCCCCTGGAAGGACATGGAGAACCAGGGGTGGATCGCCCCCGCGGACTGCGTCGAGGTGCGGGTGGACCTGTCGGAGGCCGAGCGGCTGGGGGGCGCGGCCGNCCTCCGAGACCAAGACCTCCGTGGTCCGGGAGATCGTGGAGCGCCACCCCGAGGAGCAGGTGCTGGTCATCGGCTCCTACATCGACCAGCTGGACGAGCTGGGCGCCTCGCTGGGCGCGCCGGTGATCAAGGGCGAGACCCGCAACAAGGAGCGCGAGCGCCTCTTCGACGCCTTCCGGTCCGGAGACCTGCGGACGCTGGTGGTGTCGAAGGTCGCGAACTTCTCCATCGACCTGCCCGAGGCCGGTGTCGCGGTGCAGGTGTCGGGGTCCTTCGGCTCACGGCAGGAGGAGGCGCAGCGGCTCGGCCGGGTGCTGCGTCCCAAGTCCGACGGCCGCGCCGCCCGCTTCTACGCCGTGGTGGCGCGCGACACCCTCGACCAGGACTACGCGGCGCACCGGCAGCGCTTCCTCGCCGAGCAGGGGTACGCCTACCGGATCACCGACGCCGGCGACCTGCTGTCGGGCGAGGAGATCTGACCGGGGCGGACGGCTACGGACGCGACCCGGCGGGGCGCGTCCGCACGGGGGCCGCCCGCGGGGCTCCCACCGCTCAGAAGGACGGCAGACCGCCCATGACGTAGGTGCCCGCGGCGATCCCCCAGGCCACCAGGGAGTAGCTCAGGGTGCGGGTGCGCAGGAGCCGGTCGCCCCGCACGGACGGCGCGGTGAAGGCCGCCACGAGGAGGGCCATGCCGAGCAGGGCGGGGATGGCGGAGGCCAACGCGAAGAGCTGGGTCTGGGAGGCGCACGCGGTGTAGCCGGATGTGCCGGGATCACCACAGAACACGTCGTTCCCCGATCGTTCGGTGCGGTCGGTACTCCCCGACCGTACCGTTTCGGCGGGGGCGCGCCGTCAATGGCCACGGCCGTATCCCGGGCTCCCCGCGGACACCGCCCCGCAACTCCACCGAGCCGGATTCGGTTTTTGGCGCCGCACACCTCGTCTGCTCTTTACACGAACCCCTCCCGTGTCCAATCATGAGGGCACAGCAGCTCCCCCCGGCAGCCAGGAGGCCCCCGTGTCCGACTCCCCCGTCCCCACTCCGCCCCCGCCCGCTCCCGCGAAGCACCGCACCGGCTTCCACTCGCTCCGGGGCGGCGGCCTGAACTGGGACTCGCTCCCGCTCAAGCTGTTCGCCAAGGGCAACGCCCGGTTCTGGAACCCGGCGGACATCGACCTGAGCCGGGACGCCGAGGACTGGAAGGGACTGGGCGAGGAGGCCCGGGTGCGGATCCTGCGGCTGTGCGCGTTCTTCGTGGCGGGCGAGGAGGCGGTCACGGAGGACATCCAGCCCTTCCTGCGGGCCATGGCCGCGGAGGGGCGCCTGGGCGACGAGATGTACCTGACCCAGTTCGCGTTCGAGGAGGCCAAGCACGTCCAGGCGTTCCGGCTGTGGCTGGACGCGCTCGGGGTCCACGAGGACCTGCACGGGTACGTGGACGCCAACCCGGGCTACCGGACGCTGTTCTACGAGGAGCTGCCCCGGTCCCTGGAGACGCTGCTGGAGGACCCGAGCCCCCGCAACCAGGTGCGCGCCTCGGTGACCTACAACCACATCATCGAGGGCTCGCTGGCGCTGACCGGGTACTACGCCTGGAACCACGTGTGCACGGTGCGGGACGTCTTCCCGGGGATGCGCCGGATCGTGCGCAGGATCGGCGACGACGAGCGGCGCCACATGGCGTGGGGCACCTTCACGTGCCGCCGCCACGTCGCGGCCGACGACGCCAACTGGGACGTGGTGCGCGAACGGCTGGACGAGCTGCTGCCGCACGTGATGTCCACCGTGGAACGCGGCGAGGAGCCCTCGGACGACCCGGCGACGCAGCGCTACGAGCTGCCGCCGGGGGAGCTGGTGCGCTACGCGGGCGACCGCGCGCTGCGCCGGCTCGGCGCGATCGAGTCCGCGCGCGGGGTGCCCGTGTCGCGGATCGACCTGGACGCCACGCCCGAGGACCTGGAGGAGCGGTTCGGCGAGGAGGACCGGGAGGCCATGCGGAGGCTGGCGGCCCGGGACTGAACCCCGCCGGGCCCGCTCAGACCGCGCTGCGCGGGGCGCTCCCGGACGCGTGCCACAGCTCGCGGCGCCCGCGTTCGGCCTCCAGGGCGATGCGCCCGAACGGCTCGGTGCGCCAGTCGCCCCCCTCCCGGTGGTTGGCGTAGAGCACCTCGCCGTCGCGGGAGAGCACGTAGAGCGAGTCCACCAGCCGGTGGGCCTCCAGGAACTCCACCGTGTTGGGGACGCCCAGATAGAAACGGTCATGGTGGAGTTCGGGCATCCACCTGCCGAAACCCTGGTCGGCGCGGGCCCGGGCATAGCGGTCGGCGATCGCGAAGCGGCTGTTGGAACTGTGGGTGGCCACGAAGGCGACCTCCACCCGGTATCCGGCGTCGCGGAACCCCTCCACCCAGGACGCGGCCCAGTCGGCGCGGCCGAGGGGGTGGCTGCACACCGCGTCCACGCGGCCCGCGCGCAGGTGCGCCATGGCGAGCGCGTGCAGGCCGCCGACCTGCCGGGACAGGGAGGAGGAGGCGGCGCGGTCGTCCGCGGTCATCGCCCACTCGTAGTCGGGCGCCAGGCGCAGCAGGTCGTCGCCGTCGTAGCTGACGGTGCCCTCGGGCAGGAACGGCAGCACGAGGCGCTGGAGGGTGGACTTGCCCGAGCCGGGCTGGCCGCCGAGGAGCAGGAGCCGGGGCCGTTCGCGGGCCGGCCCGGTGAGCCGGTCGCGGAGCGCGAGGTCGAACAGCGCGTCCAGCTCGGCCCCGGCCAGGACCTCGCCCGGCTCCGCGGGGGTCGCGCCGTCGCGGACGCGGATCGGCTCGGCCCGCAGCCCGGCGACGATCCCGGGGAGTTCGCGGTTGACCCGGTCGACCTCCCCGTCGCCGAGGAAGGGCAGCCGGGCCTCCTGCGCGAGGAGCTCGGCGGCGCGCTCCCGGAGCCCGGTCCTGCTCAGGCAAGCGCCGACGGCCGCGCTGTAGAGGTTGTGGGCCCGTTCACGGGCCTGCCGGGAACCGGCCTCCTGCGCGGGGAAACCGCCGCAGGCGCTGTCCTCCATCAGGGTCCGCTCGCCCACCTGTGGGATCGTCATCTGTGTCCGCCCTTCCCCCACCGGGGATGCTAGTGCTTCCCCTGCCCCGGGGTGCGGGGTTCGGCGCTGTTGGCCGGAGGCGGCCAGGAGGACGGGGCGGGACGCGGCGCGCCCCACCCCGTCAGGCGGTCAGGCCGGTCAGGCCGCGGAGCACGTCACCTCGGGCGCGCTGTTGCTACCGCTGTGGGTCGCGGTGAACCCGAACTCGGTGCTGCCCCCGGCGCTGAGCGTGCCGTTCCAGCCGAGGTCGGACGCGGTGACCTGCGAACCGCTGCTGGCGAACTCGGCGTTCCAGCCCTGGCTGAACCGCTGTCCGTCGGCGTAGGTCCACGTCACGGTCCAGCCGCTGAGGGAGTCGTCGGCGGTGACCGTCACCGCCGCCTGGAAGCCGTTGCCCCACTCGCTGACGATCCTGTAGTCGGCCGTGCAGCCCTCACCCGCGGGCGGGTCGGTCGGCTCGTCGGGGTCGGTGGGGTACTCGGGGGCGTTCACCGCCATGTCGTAGGCGGCCTGGGGAACGAACTGCCCCGCGGGAGCGATGCAGCCGTCGGCCTCACCCGGCAGCTTGGTCCAGATGAAGGCGTCGATCAGCGGGTTCCCGGTGTCGGTGCTGCTGGGGCGGCCGATCATCCGTCCCGGCGGGTCGCACCACTCGCCGTCCGCGGCGGGTCCGTTGCCGTTGCGGCTGGTGTCGACCACGGCGCCGAGCCCGGGCACACCCGTCGCGGCGATGACGGCCTCGGCGAAGGCGACCTCGTCCTCGGTCCAGTTGTAGTTGGAGGTGTTGGTGGCGATGCCGTGAGCGCTGTTCGCGATGTCCGCGCCGTTGAGCAGGTCGGCGGCCTCCTGCGGGTCCAGCCAGGCCGAGTGCCCGATGTCGAAGTAGACCCTGGCCTCGGAGGAGCCCTCCATGAGCGCCTTGCCCGCGTAGGCCATGGAGTCCAGAAGCTCGGACGGGTCGCTGCAGCTGCTCACCAGCGGCAGGGCGTCGGGCTCCAGGACGATGGTGGCGGAACGGCCCTCCAGGCCCGCGGCGACCTCGTCGACCCAGGCGCGGTAGGCGTCGTGGCTGGGCGCCCCGCCGCCGCTGTGGTTGCCGCAGTCGCGGCCGGGGATGTTGTAGACCACCAGAATGGGGGCCTGGCCCTGGGCGTCGGCGGCGCTGACCACCGCGTCCACGTCGTCGCGAACCTCGTCGGGGTTGTACTGGGTGAACCAGGTGGCCTGGGCGACCGAGGCAATACGGTCGCGGATGACGTCGGCCCGGGGGTCGTTCGGATTCTCCTCGACCCAGACGGCCGCCGACGTGTTGGGGTTGACGTAGAACTCGGACTCGGCGGCCGAGGCGGGCGCCGTGCTGAGCAGCACCGTTCCCAGGGCCAGGCCGATGGCTATGCGTGTGCGGGACATGAGCCTTCCTTCGCTGTGGTGACGCGCATGGGAGCGCTCCCAAACCGTTACGTTACTCCTTGAGAACGTTTCACCCCAGGGGAGTAACGACGGTGTTCCCCAAAGGTGACATCTCCGTCCTGCCATAGGGTGGTCACATGTCGCCCACCCCGCCCTCCTCCCCCGCCGTCATCGACGCCCTCGCCTGGGTCCACGTCCGCGAGGGGCGCCTGCTGTGCGTCCGCACCGGCGGGGTGGACCTGTTCTACCTGCCCGGCGGCAAGCGCGAGCCCGGGGAGAGCGACGAGGCCGCGGTGGCCCGCGAGGCCCTGGAGGAGGTCAGCGTGGTGCTGCGGCCGGACACGGTCCGCCGGATCGCGGTGATCGACGAGGCCGCCCACGCCCAGGGCCCGGACACCCGCGTGCGCCTGTCGTGCCACACCGCCGAGTACGACGGCGAGATCGCCGCGGACAACGAGATCGCCGAACTCGCGTGGATCGGCTTCGCCAACCGCCGACGCTGCGCCCCGGCGGTGCGCCGCCTCATCGAACTCCTCCACGCCGAGGGCACCGTCCACTGACCCGGGCCCGCCCCGGCGGCCGTTCGTCCGAGAGGGCCGGGCTCCCAGCGAAGCCCGACCCGCCCGTGGGACGCGGACCGGAGCCCGTCCCGTCCCCCTCCCCCGCCCCGGAAAAATGAGTGGCCCGCGCTCATTCCTCTGGTTACAGTTCGGGAACTGTGCGCACACTTCCCCAGCCCGCGGGTGTTCCCGAACGCCGGTCGGCCGACCGGTTCCTGTGGTGGCTCGTCCGGAAGGAGCGCCGCTCACTGCTGTGGTCGGGGACGGTCACGGGCGTCTTCATGGTCAACGGCGTGCTCATCTCCGCCGCGCTCGGCGCCGCCCTCGACTCCGGGATCACCCGCGGGGACCCGGGCGCCCTCCTCGGTTGGTTCGGCGTCCTCACCGCGCTCGTCGCGACCGCCGTCGCCCTCATCCCCCTCGCCCACCGGGCCGAGTGCTTCAACTGGTACGCGTCCGCCTACCGGACCATCCAGGTGGTCACCAACCACTCCGTGCGCATGGGCCCCACGCTCACCCGGCGGCTGCCCTCCGGCGAGGTGGTGGCCGTGGGCACCGAGGACATCAACCGCGTCGGCGACTTCTACGAGACGGCGGGGCAGATCCTGTCCTCCCTCCTGGCGGTGGCGGCGGTCAGCGCCTTCATGCTCACCTCGCACGTCACCTTCGGCGTCATCGTCCTGGTGTCGGTCCCGCTCATCATGGCGGGGATGGTGCCCCTGCTGAGCCTGTTCTCCCGCCGCCAGGAGCACCAGCGCGACCGGCAGGCCGAGCTCACCACCCTGGCCACCGACCTGGTCGCAGGTCTGCGCGTGCTCCGGGGCGTGGGCGGCGAGCGCACCGTGGACCACCGCTACCGCGCCGCCTCCCAGCGGGTCCGCTCCGCCACCATGCGCGTGGGCTGGGTGGACGCCGCCCTGAACGCCGTGCGCGAACTCCTCCCGGGCCTGCTCCTGGTCGGCATCGTCTGGTACGGGGCGCGTCTGGTCCTGACCGGGGAGATCACCGTCGGCCAGCTCGTCGCGTTCTACGGCTACACCGGCACGCTGTCCATGACGGTGCGCCACCTGATGCGCTCCCTGTCCCTGTTCGTCTCGGCCCGGGTGGCCGCGGGGCGGGTGGTGCGCGTGCTGAACCTGGAGCACGACCACCCCGACCCCGAGCGTCCCGCGCCGGAACCAACCGGTCCCTGCGACCTGCACGACCCGGGCAGCGGGGTGACCCTCGCCGCGCACCGCACCACCGGCGTGGTCTGCGCCGATCCCGCCGACGCCACCGCCGTCACCGAACGCCTGGGGCGCTACCGGGACGAGGAGGGCGCGGACGCCGTGCTGGTCGAGACGGACACCGGCCGGACCGTGCGCCTGCGCGACCTGCCCCGGGCCCAGGTGCGCCGCCGCGTCCTGGTGGCCGCCAACGACGCGCACCTGTTCTCCGGGACCCTGCGCGACGAGCTGTCCCCGGACCGGGGGATCTCCGACGAACGCCTCGCCGAGGTCGTGCGCGCCGCGCACGCCGACGACGTGGTGCGCCAGTCCGCCGCCGGACTGGACGCGCTGCTCACCGAGCGCGGCCGCGAGTACTCCGGCGGCCAGCAGCAGCGCCTGCGCCTGGCCCGCGCCCTGGCCCTGGAACCGGAGATCCTGCTCCTGGTGGAGCCCGCCTCCGCCGTGGACGCCCACTCCGAGGCCGCGATCGCCGCGGGGCTGCCCGCCGAGCGGGCGGGGCGCACGACCGGCCTGGTCACCACCAGCCCCCTGCTGCTCGACCACACCGACCGCGTGCAGTTCGTCGAGGGGGGCCGCGTCGTGGCTGAGGGGACCCACCGCGGTCTCCTCGCCGAGTCCCCCCGCTACGCCGCCACCGTCCTGCGCGCCGTTCCCACGGAGGGGAAGCCATGACCCGGGCCGCCGACAACGCCGAGACCATCGGCCCGCCCGAGGCGTCCGCGGCGTCCAGGACGGCGGGCACGTCCGGTGCGTCCGGGACGGCCGCGGCGCCCACCCCGCCCATGGCACCCTCCGCACCCACGGAGCACCCCGCGACCGGGCTGCCGATCGCGCCGGGCCCGGCCGTGTGGAGGCGGCTGCGCCGCGCCGGGCGCGAGCACGGACGGCTGCTCGCCGTCGTCGTGCTCCTGTACGGGACGGCCGCGCTCATGGCGCTGGCCTCACCCTGGATCCTGGGCCTGATCATCGACACCGTGCGCGCCGAGGGGGTGCCGTCCGGGACGTCGGAGCAGGCGGCCTCGCGCGTCGACGTGCTCGCCGGGCTCATCGTCGTGGCGCTGGTGCTGCACGCCGGGTTCACCCTGGCGTCCGTGGCGGCCTCGATCCGGTTCGGCGAGAGCGTGCTGGCCGAACTGCGCGAGGAGTTCGTGCGCGCGGTGCTCCGGCTCCCGATGGGAGTGGTGGAGCGGGCGGGCACGGGCGACCTGGTGGCGCGCACCGGCCGCGACATCGGCCACCTGAGCCACACCGTGCGCGTCTCGGTGCCGGTGATGGCGGTGAGTTCGGTGACCCTGGTGGTCGTGACCACGGCGCTCGCCGTCCTGCACCCGCTCCTGTTGCTGGCGTGGCTGCCGTCCGTTCCCGTGCTGTGGGCGTCCACGCGCTGGTACGCCCGCAGGGCCCCGGACGGGTACGTGCGCGAGCTGGGCACCTACTCGGAACTGACCCAGAGCGTGACCGACACCGTGGAGGGCGCGCACACCATCGAGTCGCTGGGACGGCAGGCCCGGCGGATCGCACTCAACGAGCAGAAGGTGGGCCGGGCCTACGCGGCGGAGCGGTACACGCTGTGGCTGCGCTGCGTCTGGTACCCGCCGCTGGAACTCGGGTACATGTTCCCGATCGCGCTGACCTTCCTGGTGGCGGGCCTGCTGTACGCGGACGGGTCGCTGAGCCTGGGCGGGATCGCCACCGCTGTCTTCCTCAGCAGGCAGATGGGACGGCCCCTGGACCAGCTGCTGGACCAGGTGGACAGCCTGATGATGGGCTTCACGAGCATGCGCAGGCTGCTGGGCGTGGAGCTGGCCGGAGAAGCGGAGGGGCGGGGGGCCCCGCCCCCCC
>ANAW01000040.1:0-23840 GCA_000340945.1 Nocardiopsis synnemataformans DSM 44143
CCCGCCCCGGGGAGGTGCGGGTGGAGGACGTGCGCTTCGGCTACACCGACACGGAGGTCCTGCACGGCGTCGACCTGGTGTTGGCGCCCGGCGAGCGCCTGGCCGTGGTGGGCCCGAGCGGCGCGGGCAAGTCGACCCTGGGCAAGCTGATCGCGGGCGTGCACCCGCCCACCTCGGGCGGCGTCCGTGTGAGCGGGGCGCCGGTGTCGGACCTGCCTCCCGAGGAACGGCGCGCGCGGGCCATCCTGCTGAGCCAGGAGAGCCACATGTTCCGGGGAACGATCGCCGAGAACCTGGCGCTGGCGCTGGACCGGCCCGAGGGCGCGGCCTCGGTGGACGAGGAGCGCCTGTGGGAGGCGCTGGCCGCCGTGGACGCCGAGCCCTGGGTGCGCGCGCTGCCGGACGGGCTGGGTACGCGGGTGGGGTCGGGCAACGCCTCCCTGGACCCGGCCCACGTACAGCAGCTCGCGCTGGCCCGCGTGGTGCTGGCCGACCCGGACGTGCTGGTGCTGGACGAGGCCACGTCCCTGATGGACCCGCGTTCGGCCCGCCACCTGGAGCGCTCGCTGGCGGGGGTGCTGTCGGGCCGCACAGTGGTGGCCATCGCGCACCGGCTGCACACCGCGCACGACGCCGACCGGATCGCGGTGGTGGAGGACGGCCGGATCAGCGAGCTGGGCAGCCACGACGAGCTGCTGGCCCGCGGCGGCTCCTACGCCGACCTGTGGCGGGCCTGGCACGGCGCGGGCTGACGGCGGTGCGTCCCACAGACCACGATCGGCACATCGGCGATGGGTGGTCGGTGATCAGCGGACAGCACGGCTGACTTCTCCGGGCCGCTGTTGTCCGCGTCCTCAGGAAGGCCACTGGTCGGGGCCGGGGAACCTGGACGTGTCCAGTTCGACGTCGAAGGGCTCCGGCAGCCGGATCTTCGCGCCGAAGTCCACGGTCGTGGCGTGGTTGTAGCGGCCGTTGCCGGGCTGCTCGTAGAGGGTGACCGACGGCCCCGCCTCGTCCCAGGCGTCGATCAGCAGGTAGAGCGGGACCGGCGCGTGCGCGTAGCCCCACAGCTTCTTCCTGCGGTCGGTGTCCCTGCTGCTCCGGGAGACGATCTCGACCACCAGTTCCGCCTCGTCCGCCGGGCAGGGGGTCCGTGACGGATCCAGGACGACGTCCTCCGGCATGACAACGAGGTCAGGCATGTAGAGCCGCTCGACCTTCGGCAACTGGATGCCCAGGGTCTGATAGACATCCCAGTCGTCGGGAAGGACCTGCCCGAGCATCCGGTTCACCCGGACCGCGATGTAGTTGTGGGGGTCAGACGGGGGGGCCACGAGCACGACTCCGTTGTCATCGATGATCTCGGCCCGCCAACCGTCGGGCACGTCCAGCTCTCGCCAGGTGCCCAGCAGGTAGTCCCATTGCGACAGCCCCACCGCCGGGGCGGCTTCCGTCATCAGCAGACTCATTTCGCCTAGCACCTCCGAACAGAAACCGTAACGCTCCGTGTTCCCGTCCGCCCGACACTTCGCAGAATAACCCCGGCTTTCCGCGAACGACAGTGCCGCATCGGCGATTCCGGCGGTCCCAACGCTCCCTGCCCCGGAAAAGGCGAAACCGGGCGACCCCCGAAGGGGCCGCCCGGTCGTCGCGGGCGAGGTCGCGTATCCGGACCTCAGACACCTGCGGGCCCGGAGGCCCGAGGTCTCACGGACCTACTAGAAGTCCATGCCGCCCATGCCACCGGTCGGGTCGCCGGCGGGGGCGCCAGCCTTCTCCGGCTTCTCGGCGATGACGGCCTCGGTGGTCAGGAACAGACCGGCGATGGAAGCCGCGTTCTGGAGAGCCGAGCGGGTGACCTTGGTCGGGTCGATGACGCCGTCCTTGAACAGGTCGGTGTACTCGCCGGTGGCGGCGTTCAGGCCGAACCCGGGCTCCAGGTTCCGGACCTTCTCCGCCACGACGCCGCCCTCGAGGCCGGCGTTGATGGCGATCTGCTTGAGCGGCTCGGCGATGGCGCGACGCACGATGTCGGCGCCGATGGCCTCGTCGCCCGTCAGCTCGAGCTTCTCGAAGGCCGGGACGCTGGCCTGGAGCAGGGCGACACCGCCGCCGGGCAGGATGCCCTCCTCGACCGCGGCCTTGGCGTTGCGGACGGCGTCCTCGATGCGGTGCTTGCGCTCCTTGAGCTCCACCTCGGTGGCGGCACCGGCCTTGATGACGGCCACGCCGCCGGCCAGGCGGGCGAGACGCTCCTGGAGCTTCTCGCGGTCGTAGTCGGAGTCCGTGCGCTCGATCTCGTTGCGGATCTCGTTCACACGACCGGCGATCGCGGTGGCGTCACCGGCGCCGTCCACGATGGTGGTCTCGTCCTTGGTGACGACGATCTTGCGGGCGCGGCCGAGCATGTCCAGCTCGGTGCTCTCCAGCTTGAGGCCGACCTCCTCGGTGATGACCTGGCCGCCGGTCAGCACGGCGATGTCGCCGAGCTGGGCCTTGCGGCGGTCACCGAAGCCCGGGGCCTTGACGGCGACGGACTTGAAGGTGCCGCGGATCTTGTTGACGACGAGCGTCTGGAGGGCGCCGCCCTCCAGGTCCTCGGCGATGACGACCAGCGGACGGCCGGCCTGGAGGACCTTCTCGACAACCGGCAGGAACTCGTTGTTGTTCGAGATCTTGGAGTTGACGATGAGGATGTAGGGGTCCTCGAGGACCGTCTCCATGCGCTCCAGGTCGGTGGCGAAGTAGGGCGAGATGTAGCCCTTGTCGAAGCGCATGCCCTCGGCGAGTTCGAGCTCCAGCCCGAAGGTCTGGCCCTCCTCGACCGTGATGACGCCTTCCTTGCCGACCTTGTCCATGGCCTCGGCGATGGTCTCGCCGATCTGGGGGTCGCCGGCGGAGATCGAGGCGGTGGAGGCGATCTGCTCCTTGGTCTCGATGTCCTTGGAGAGGTTGCCGAGCTCCTCGTTGATGCGCGCGACGGCGGCCTCGATGCCGCGCTTGAGGCTGATCGGGTTGGCGCCGGCGGCGACGTTGCGCAGACCCTCGCGGACGAGGGCCTGGGCGAGCACGGTGGCGGTGGTGGTGCCGTCACCCGCGACGTCGTCGGTCTTCTTGGCGACCTCCTTGACCAGCTCGGCCCCGATCTTCTCCCACGGGTCCTCGAGCTCGATCTCCTTGGCGATGGAGACACCGTCGTTGGTGATCGTGGGGGCGCCCCACTTCTTCTCCAGCACGACGTTGCGGCCCTTGGGACCGAGCGTGACCTTGACGGCGTCAGCGAGCTGGTTCATGCCGCGCTCGAGGCCGCGACGGGCCTCCTCGTCGAACGCGATCAGTTTGGCTGCCATTGAGTTCTTGTCCTCCCGTGACCGGGCTGATACGCGATGGGACGAGGCATGCGCCCGCGACGGACGACCGCGGACCCTCCGGCAACCCTGCTGCCGGGAGCCGCGGTCTCGCAGCCTCGATCCGGTTAGCACTCAGTCAAGGCGAGTGCTAACCAGTTCCCTTTTTAGCACTCGGCCCCGGCGAGTGCAAACGATGTGGTCACGATTTCCCATCCCGGCATTTCCGCATCTACCTGCGCAAACACCGTATGACATGCGGGTTTTCCGCGTTGAGCGGACGAAGCCGCGCGCCGGTTCTCCTCTCCCCCGACGCACGGCTCCGGTCCCGCTCCGACCCGGTTCAAGGCCCCGGTCCGGCCTCGATCAGGCCCCGGCCCGACGCACAGCGGCGGCGCGCGGCAGCAGTGCCCGGGTCAGGAGCTGAGGCGGCGCATCGCCCGCGACCCCCCGGCCAGCGCCGCGACCGCCAGCACCACCGCCACGGCCCAGCCGACGGCGACCGACGCGTCCCACTGCCCGGCGAACAGGGCGCGCTCGGCGTCCACCACGTAGGCCACCGGGTTGGCCCGCGAGAGCGCGTACAGCCACGACGGCGCCAGCTCCATCGGCAGCAGCACGCCGGACAGCAGCATCAGCGGCATGATCAGCGTCTGCACGATGGGCGCGAACACGTAGGTCTGCTTGACCGCCAGGGCCGCCAGGTACGACAGCGTGGCCAGCCCGACGCCCAGGACGGCGAGCAGGAGCAGCCCCACGACCGCGCCCGCCAACGACGCCTCGAACCCGAGCGGCACCACCAGCACGAGGATGAGCACCATCTGCGCCAGCATCATCGCCACGTCGCGCAGGACCCGTCCCAGCAGCAGCGACACCCGGCTCACCGGGGTGGCCAGCAGCCGCTCGTGCGCCCCGGAGGACATCTCCGGCAGCAGCCCGAACCCGGCGAACCCGGCCGTGAACAGGCCGAGCATCACCAGCAGGCCGGGCACGAACCACTGCCACGGGTCCTGCCCCTCGGCGCCGGCCAGCCCCGTCAGCAGGGGCGCGAACAGCACCAGGTACAGCACCGGTTGCAGCATGCCGAAGAACAGCATCAGCGGCCGGTGCAGGAACGGCCGCATCTGGCGGGCGAAGACGGTCGCGGTGTCGCGCACCAGGCCCGGCCCCCGCCCCGAGGCCGCCCGCGCCCCAGCCGCCTTCGTCCCGGTCGGCTTCCCCCCGGTCGTCTCCTCCCCGGACACCTCCGCCGGGGTTCCGGTCACCTCGTGGAAGCTCATGCCCCCTCCTCCCTCAGGCTGCGTCCGGTCAGGGTCAGGAACACGTCGTCCAGGGTGGGCCGCTGCACCCGGACGGCGAGCAGCGGGACCCCGGCCGCGTCCAGCCCGCGCAGCAGCTCGGGCAGCACGGTGTCCCCGCGTTCCACGCGCAGGCGCACCTCGGCGTCGCGCCCCGCGTCCGCGAGCACCTCCGCCGTTCCGGCGGAGGGCACCCGCTCGGCGATCCCGGCGGCGGTGCGCGCCTGTTCGGCGTCCGGCACGGTGAGGGTGACCAGGTCGCCGAAGACCTTGCCCTTGAGCTCGTCGGCGGTTCCGTCGGCGATGACCCTGCCGTGGTCGATGACCAGGACCCGCTCGGCCATGTCGTCGGCCTCGTCGAGGTAGTGGGTGGTGAGCACGACCGTGGTGCCCGTCCGGTCGCGCAGCCGGGCGATGTGCTCCCACAGGTTGGCGCGGCTGTGCGGGTCGAGTCCGGTGGAGGGCTCGTCCAGGAACAGCAGCCCCGGCTCGTGGATGAGCCCCATGGCGATGTCGAGGCGCCTGCGCTGTCCGCCGGAGAGCTTGGTGACCTCGCGGTCGGCGGCGCCGCCCAGTTCCAGCTGGTCGAGGAGCTCGTCGGCGCGGCGGCGCGCGGTGCGCCGGTCGAGCCCGTACAGCAGCCCCTGCGTGTACAGCTCCTCCCGGGCCCGCTGGTCCTCCCCCGCGCCGTGCCCCTGGCCGACGAAGCCGATCCCCCGGCGCACCTCGGCGGGCTCGGTGCGGACGTCGTGCCCCGCGACCACGGCGGTGCCCGAGGTGGGTTCCAGCAGGGTGGTGAGCATGCGCAGCGTGGTCGACTTCCCCGCGCCGTTCGGTCCGAGCAGGGCGACGAGCTCGCCCTCGGCGACGTCGATGTCGACGCCGCGGACGGCCTGGACGACCTCCTTGCCGACCCGGAAGTCGCGGGTCAGCCCGCGTGTGTGGATCATCCCTCTCCTTATTAAAACTTGAGTACGAGAGAGAGTGTGCACCACCCCGGTCAGATATTCAAACTTTAATAAGAATGCGGTCCGCGCCCGGGGTCCTGGTCCGGACAGCGGGGAGGACCCGTCCAGGCAGAGGAGGGGAGCCGAGGTGACGGGACCGGAGGGGCCGGAGGGTCAGCGGTCGCCGGCGGAGACCCCCGGCGCCGGGGGCAGGCCGAAGGCATCGGGGCCGTCGTCGGCCATGGTGTACTCCCCGGCCCGCAGGGAGGCGACGAGGTCGCGCGTCCAGTCGGCCTCGGCCCCGATCGTGCCCCGCCACAGGCCGAAGAGCTCGCGCACGTGCACGGGCTTGCCCCACCCGTCGGAGGGCCGCAGCTCCTCGTCGGTCCTCTCCAGCAGCTCCAGGCGCTGTTCCAGCAGTGCGACGACCTCCGCGCGCGGCAGGGCGGGCATGAGGGTGACCGCCGCGAAGAGCATCGCGGGGTCCTCCCTGCGGGTCAGCCCCCGGCGGATGAGGCGGTGCAGCTCGGCCTCGCCGTCCTCGGTGATCGCGTAGGAGACGCGGTCGACCACCTCGTCCCCCTCGGCGACGAACTCGCGCAGCCTGCCCTCCTGGGAGAGCTTGCGCAGGGCGTGGTAGATGGAGCCCCACTTGATGTTGGCCCAGTGCCCGGTCCCCCAGTCCAGGAGCTGACGGCCCACCCGGTACCCGTGGGCCTGCCCCTCCATGCGCACCACACCCAGGACCAGCAGCCGTGTCGCCGACATCTCCACCCTCGTTCGACCGGAATCCCTTCCAGCCTACGAGCAGCGACGCGGCGGTCCGGCGCGCCCCGGCCGGGCCACTCGGCATCACAGCTTGCGGAAGTACCGCACGATCGGCAGCGCGGTGTAACCGGCGCGCTCGTAGGCGGCACGGGCCGGGGCGTGCCCGTCGTCGCCGCCCGTCTCGACCATGGCCACCGCCGCGCCCTGCTCGCGGATCCAGTCGGTGGCGGCCCCGGTCAGCGCCGTCCCGACTCCCCGCCCCTGGTGCTCGGGGTCGACGGCGAGCAGGTGGATCTCCCCCATGTCGTCCTCGGGCAGCATCCTGGCGGTGGCGAAGCCCGCGACCGCGCCGTCGTCCTCGGCGACCCACACCCGCTGGTCGTCGGCGTCGACGCTCCCGGCCACCTCGTCGTGCTGGCTCCGCCGCCAGTCCGGGACCAGGGCCGGGTAGACCTCCTCGCCCAGGACCCGGCGCAGCGACGCGTGCACCGGTTCCCACGCTCGCAGCGCCAGAGCGATGACCGCTTCCCTGTCGGGTTCCCGGAACAGCCGGATCTCGATGCCCATGCGCACAGGCTAGACAGCGCCGGTTCCGGGTGCACCGGGTTTTCCGGCGCGCTCCGCGCGCGCGGAGCCCTCCGGAAGCCCTGCGGGCCCCCGGGCGAGCGGGTCCCGTCCGCGGACGCCGAAGGGGCGGCCCCGGCGCCCTGTCGCGCCGCGGCCGCCCCTCGCGGCGGGGCTCAGCAGCCCCCGGCGACCGCCGGGATGATGGACACCTGGGCGCCGTCGGCGACCTCGGTCTGGAGGCCCTTCTCGAAGCGCACGTCCTCGTCGCCGATGTAGACGTTGACGAAGCGGCGCACCTTGCCGCTGTCGTCCAGGATGCGGGCGCGGATGCCGGGGTAGTTGGCCTCCAGATCGTCGAGGACCTCGGCCAGGGTGGCGCCCTCGGCGGAGACCTCGGAGGCGTCGTTGGTGTAGGTGCGCAGGATGGTGGGCACGCGGACGCTGGCGCTCATGGCGGACTTCCTTCTCGTGGGAGATGACGGGTGGTCGGGCGGACGGGGCCCGAAGGGCGTGTCTAGGCCAGGCCGGCGTCGGTGAAGGCGCTCAGCGACGGCTTGATCGTGGCGCTGACCCCGGCGTCGACGGCGTTCAGGGTCTTGAGCCCGTCACCGGTGTTGAGCACGACGGTCTCGGCCTTGGGGTCGAGCCTGCCCTCGCGGACGAGCTTGCGCAGCACGCCGGTGGTGACGCCGCCCGCGGTCTCGGCGAAGATGCCCTCGGTGCGGGCGAGGAGCTTGATGGAGTCGACGATCTCGTCGTCGCCCACGTGCTCCACCGATCCGCCCGTGCGCTTGGCGATGTCCAGCACGTACGGCCCGTCGGCCGGGTTACCGATGGCCAGCGACTTGGCGATGGTGTCGGGCTTGACCGGCTGGATGACGTCGATGCCCTTGTCCCAGGCCTGCGCGACCGGGGAGCAGCCCGTGGCCTGGGCGCCGAAGATCCGGTACGGGCGGTCCTCGACCAGGCCGAGCTTGACCAGTTCCTGGAAGCCCTTGTCGATCTTGGTGAGCTGGGAGCCGGACGCGATCGGGATGACGATCTGCTCGGGCAGGCGCCAGCCGAGCTGCTCGGCGATCTCGTAGGCCAGCGTCTTGGAGCCCTCGCCGTAGTAGGGGCGCAGGTTGACGTTGACGAAGCCCCAGCCCTCGCCCACCGGGTCGCCGATGAGCTCGGAGCAGAAGCGGTTGACGTCGTCGTAGTTGCCGTCGATGGCCACGACCTTGCCGCCGTAGACGGCGGCCATGACGACCTTGGCCTCCTCCAGCCCGGCGGGGATGAACACGCAGGACTCGAACCCGGCGCGCGCGGCGGCGGCGCCGACGGCGCCGGCCAGGTTGCCGGTGGAGGAGCAGGACAGGGTGGTGAACCCGAAGGTGCGGGCGGCCTCGACGGCGATGGCGACCACGCGGTCCTTGAAGGAGTGCGTGGGGTTGCCGGAGTCGTCCTTGACGTGCAGGGAGTCCAGACCCAGCTCGGCGGCGAGGCGGTCGGCCCGCACCAGCGGGGTCAGGCCGGGGGCCATGTTGGGCAGCTCGGCGACGTTGGCCGGGACGGGCAGGAGGGAGCGGTAGCGCCAGATGCTCTTGGGGCCGCTCTCGATGTCGGCGCGGGTGACGGTCCCGAAGTCGTAGGCGACCTCGAGGGGGCCGAAGCAGAACTCGCAGGCGAAGCGGGGGGTGAGCTCGTAGCGCTCACCGCACTCGCGACAGGAGAGCGCGGTACCGGGGCCGAAGGAGCGGGCGGCGGTGGGTTCGGTGGCGGCAATCGCCATGGCGAGGCGTCTCCCCTCATCTTTCCTGGCGGACACCTTGTCCCCAGGCCGGAGTTGGCACCTGTCCCAGCCGTCCCGCGGGTTCGCGGGTGTCACATGCTGGAATGGTTGCCGGGGCTTCGCAGGGCCGGTCCCTCCACCCCTCTGGATGAGCAATATGAAGTTCTGTGCGGGTCCTGTCGGATCCGCACCGCAACTGTAACGGAGGTGCCGTCCGGTTTTCCACGCCTGGTGATCCGGGTAACACGAAACGGCTCACATGGTGAGACGGCGCTGCTCCGGGCCCGGGGGGCGCGCCCGCGCCGCCGGGCGCGTGTGACGCGCACCCCCGCTGACCCGCGCGGGGTTTGGGGCGGCTGTCGACAGGCGAGACATAGGGTGAACCCCCTCTTCACCACCGCCCCACCCCGATCGCTTTTTCTCCGAGAGGACGACCACGTGGACAAGGCACAGATCCTCATCGCCTCCAACAGGGGACCCGTGTCCTTCTCGACCGCCGACGACGGCTCGCTGGAGCACCGGCGCGGCGGAGGCGGGCTGGTGTCGGGGATGATCTCGGTCGCCACCGAGATCGACAGCATCTGGGTGTGCGCCGCCCTGTCGGACGCCGACCGGCGGGCCGCGGCGGAGGCGCCGGAGGCCCGGCTGGACCAGGCCTACGACCTGGACGGCATGCGGGTCCACATGCTGGACATCCCCAAGCCCACTTTCGACGGCGCCTACACCGGGGTGGCCAACTCGACCCTGTGGTTCGTGCAGCACATGCTGTACGACACCCCCAACAAGCCGTCCTTCGGCTCGCGGTTCCGGCGGACGTGGGAGGACTACACCGCCTACAACAACGCGTTCGCCGAGGCCCTGGTGGCCGGTGCCGCCGAGGGCGCCCGCGTGGCCGTGCAGGACTACCACCTGGCGCTGGTGCCGCGGATCCTGCGCGCGCGCCGCCCCGACCTGCGCATCGCGCACTTCTCGCACACCCCGTGGGCTCCCCCGGAGTACTTCCGGATGCTGCCCGGGCAGGTCGCGCGCGAGCTGCTGGAGGGCATGCTGGGCGCGGACCGGCTGGGCTTCCTCAGCCCGCGCTGGGCGGACGCGTTCCTGCGCTGCTGCGAGGAGATCCTGCGCGCGAAGGTGGACTTCAAACAGCGCACCGTGGAGCACGGCGGCCGGTTGGTCGGGGTGGGCGTGCACGCCCTGGGCGCGGACGAGGAGGGGCTGCGCCAGAGCGCCGCCGAACCGGCCGTGGCGTCGCGCCGGAGCACCCTGGAGGAGGCGGTCGGCGACACGAGGCTGATCGTGCGGGTGGACCGCACGGAGCTGTCCAAGAACATCGTGCGGGGCCTGGAGGCCTACCGCGAGCTGCTGACCGCCCGTCCGGAGTGGCGGGGGCGGGTGACCCACCTGGCGTTCGCCTACCCGAGCCGGGGCGACGTGCCGGAGTACCGCGAGTACACCGACGCGGTGCTGCGGACCGCCAAGGAGATCAACGAGGAGTTCGCGACCCCCGAGTGGACGCCGCTGATCCTGGAGGTCAACGACGACTACCCGCGTTCGCTGGCCTCGTTCCAGCTGGCCGACGTGCTGCTGGTCAACCCGATCCGGGACGGCATGAACCTGGTGGCCAAGGAGGGCCCGGTCCTGTCGGAGCGGGACTCGGTGCTGGTGCTGTCGCACGAGGCGGGGGCGGCGGACGAGCTGGGCGGGCACGCGCTGCTGGTCAACCCCTACGACACCGTGGAGACGGCGGAGGCGCTGCACGAGGCGCTGTCGATGCCCGGGGAGGAGCGGCGCAGGCGCAGGGAGCGGCTGGCCGAGGCGGCGGTGGCGCTGCCGCCGCGCCGCTGGTTCCAGGACCAGCTGCGCTCGCTGGGCTGAGTCCGGGGGCGCCGGGGTCCCGGGGGCCCGGGGGCCCGGGGGCGCTTCCGTGCGGTTCCGGGCCTGCGGGTCGGGTCTGCGAGCCCGGCGTCCGTGTGTCCGGGTCTGCGGGCGCTTCCGTGCGGTTCCGGGCCTGCGGGTCCGAAGTCGCTGAGGGCCCGGGGGCGGGGACGCGTCCGCCGTCGGGAGACGGTACGCGCCCCTGTTCGCGGCCCTGGCGGCCGGGAGCCGGTCAGCCGGTGGCGTCCTTCCCGGCGTCCGCCTCGGTGAGGAGCTGCCGGACGATGTCGCTCTTGGCGTCGGCGTAGTCCTGGATGCGGTCCCAGGTGCGCCCGACCAGCTCGCGTTTGACCGCGGTGTAGCGTTCGCGCGCGTCGGCGTCGGCGATGAGGAGGTCGCGGAAGCGGCGCATGCGCTCCGCCTCCTCGCACCCCCGGCTGAACACGTGCAGGTTGATGTTGACCTCGGAGCCCCTGAACACCCGGTGCTCGTACCAGTCGGGTTCCCTGATCACCAGGGGGTACCCGGCGGCTTCGAGGTCGGGCAGGTAGGCGGCCTCGTCCGAGGAGTCGGCGACGAGGAGCAGCAGGTCGACGCAGGGTTTGGCGGCGAGGCCGGGCACCGCGGTGGAACCGATGTGCTCGAAGAGCAGCACGCGGTCCCCGAGGGCGGCGCGGACCCTCCCGTCCTCGCGCCGGAACAGGTAGGGCCACTTGGGGTCGTACTCGGAGAGGCGGACGCGCCCGTTGACGAGATTGCGGAACTCGGGCGCGGTCCCGGCTCGCGGCTCGCCTCGTGAGGGCAGAGGAGACGCTTCGAGGGGTGACATTCTCCAAAGCCTTGTCGCCTCGGGTGCCCGCGTCAAGCCCGTCCGGCGTTGCTTACATATGCACGCGCAGACGTGACGTCACAGCTCGTCGGGGGTTCGTGACGTGCAGCGACCACACGCCGTGTCCGGTGTCCGGTTCCGGCCAGGAGGACCTGGGCGCGCGCCCAGGGGCCCCGGCGGGCGGGCGGAGCCGCGCGGAACGCCTCCTAGTCGGGAACCGACACCACCAGCACCAGGGAACCCTCCAGTTCGGGCACTCCCCTCAGGTGCCCGAACCGGCGGTCCCAGGTCCCGTCGGCCAGGTCCCGGGACAGGTGGGCGGTGAACCGCTCGTGCACCGCCTCGTCCACGAAGCTCCACGCCGAGCAGGACAGGCGCGCACCCACCTCCAGCAGGCCCTCCGGCCGCCCGTAGTAGGCCTCGTTGAACCCGTCCGAGCAGTCCAGGGGCACGGGGACGGGCACGACGGTGGTGTCGCCGCCCAACCCCGCGGCCAGAGCGGCGATCGCCGGGTAGCGGCGGGCCTCGGTGTCCAGGACCTCGGGGGCGTACTCGTGGAGCCAGAAGTCGCGCACCAGGTCGGGGTCGCAGGTGAGCACGGCGACGGGGCCCGCGGTGACCCGCCGGGCCTCGGCCAGCCCGGCCTCCAGGTCGCGCCACTGGTGGACGCTGAACGTGGTCATGGCCGCGTCGAAGGACCCGTCGGGGAAGGGCAGGTTCTCGGCGGCGGCGTCGACCGCCGCGGGCAGGCCGTCCGGGCGCTTGGCCCGCATGCTGGCGGAGGGTTCCACGGCGGTGACCTCGCGGTCGAGGGGCTCGTAGGAGCCCGCGCCCGCCCCGATGTTGAGGACCGTGCGCGCGTCACCGAGCGCACGGTGCACCGCCGCCGCGATCCGCGGGTCGGGGCGGCGGTGGTCGGTGTAGGTGCGGGCGATGACACCGTAGTCGGCGTCGCCGGCGCTGCCGTCTGCCATGCGCGTCATGTGCTCTCCGCCCTGTCGTGGGCGCGCCCGGGGCGGGGCGCCCGGCGGTGAGGACGCTATCCGCCGGGCGGAGCCGGACGCCAGTGCTTAACGGCCCCGCACTCGGCACGGAGAATGTGATCGGCCCCACACCGGCAGCGCCATGTGCCCGCCGGTTACGGCGCGTCCGGAACCGAAACCAGGTCGCAACAGGGACGTCCGGAACCGTCCCCGCACAGGAACCGGCCGGAACCGGGGGCACTCCGGGACGGGGCTCGGGAGCCGGGACAGGCCACCACGGAACCCTCTGGAACGGACGCGCGGGAGCAGGGGACGCCCCGGAACAGAAAGCGTCCGTGCCCTCCCCCGGGGGTGGGCACGGACGGGGTACGGCAGCTCAGTTGCCGCGCGTCCTGCGGCGGCGTCCGCCCTTCTTGCGGCGGCTGGCGGGCGCGGCCTCGGCGGCGCGCTCGGCGGCGATCAGCTCGTCCTGCTCGCGGCGCTCGGCCTTCACTCCGTAGGGGTCGGCGGTGGAGCGGCGCACCCAGAAGACCAGGATCAGGACGCCCAGGACCAGGACGGCGCCGACGGTGACGAACCACGCCCACGCGGGCACCAGCCCCGAGCGCTCGCCCTCCCCGGCCAGGTCCTCGTCGATGAGCGGGATGTCCTGGGCGACGCCGGACGCCTGCTCCTCCGCGCTGGGCAGGTGCAGCGCGGGCAGGCCGTCGGGACCGGGCTGGGAGCCGTCCACCAGGGCGTCGCGGACCTGGTCGGGCCGCAGCTGCGGGTGCTCGGCGCGCATCAGGGCGGCGGCCCCGGCGACCATCGCGGCGGCGTAGGGAGCCCCGGTCACCTCGGCCTGGCCCGGCTCCGGCCCCGCGCTCACCAGGTCGGCGCCGGGGGCGGTCAGCGCGATCATCCCGGCCCCGGGCGCGCCCGGGATGAGGGCTCCGTCCTGGTCCGTCCCCGCGACGGTGAGCACGTTGGGGTCCTCGTCCTCCCCCGCCGGGCCGACGACCAGCGCGCCGTTGTCGGAGGCCTCCTGGGTGGCCTCGGCGAGGTCGGGCCCCGCGGGCTCGGGCAGCAGGATGACCTGGGCGCCCTCCTGGGAGGCGAACCGCACGGCCTCGGCCAGCCGGTCCCCCGTGGGCAGCACGAGCACGGTGGCCTCGGGCGCCACGCCCAGGACGCCGCCGTCGGCGTCCCTGCCGTGCCCGTGGGCCGCGACCAGTCCGGCCGCGGCGTTGCCCTGCTCGACGTCGCCGTCGTTCTCACCGAACTGCGTGTCCAGCTGGATGTTGTCGACCAGGTCCGGGTGCCCCTCGTCGACGGAGACGCCCGGAAGCGCGACCGTGGCGCCCTGGCCCTGGTTCTCCTCCCACAGCTCCGGGGCCCCCACGGCCTGGAGTCCCCACTGCTCGGGCCGGTAGTCGGGGACCAGGTCCGCCGCGGCCGGGGCCGCGGTCAGACCGAGGACGGCGGCGGTGGCGGCCGCGAAGGCCGCGCTGGCCCCGCCACGGGCGCGGCGTGTGTGTATCCTGTTGCGGCTGTTGCCCCCGAGCACGTCAGGCTCCCTCGAACGATGCGGTCGACGTTCCACGCGGCCCTCCGGACCCCCGTAATTCTGTCACGAGCACAGGATTCAGGCGTGGACAAGTGGCCTGAGGGGTAGAAAACGTAACTGTATCCCTGGTGCCAGTCCTGCGGTTTCGGCTCCTCATCCGGCATGTCGAGTCGCTAGCATGAGTCGGGCCGATCCGGACAAACCAATTTCCCGTCCAGGGGGTGTCCCATGCCGAATATCGGTCCGACCGAAGACGGTCAGTCGGCCCTCGCCGAGCGCGATCAGCGCATCCTCGCCTTCGAACGCCAGTGGTGGAAGTTCGAGGGCTCCAAGGAACAGGCGATCCGTGACGAGTTCGGGTTCTCCGCGACCCGCTACTACCAGCTGCTGAACGGGCTGGTGGAACGGCCGGAGGCCCTCGCCTTCGACCCGATGACCGTCAAGCGGCTGCGTCGGCTGCGCGCCGACCGCCGCCGTCAACGCAACGCACGCCAGCTGGGCATCCAGCTCTGACGCTTTCCATCCCTCTTCTTTGGGTCACTCGTACCCACCCCGCGCCCCGGTGACGACACCGTCCGTGCGTCTCACCGGCGCCTCCCGTCCGGGCCACCCCCGCGACGGAGAGCGGCGGCGCCGTTCCGTCCCACGAGGCCGACCGCGCACCCGACACCGCACGGACATCCGGTGAAACAGCCGTCACACACGCGGTGGAGTCCCGTCGGCGCGGGAGCGCGTCGGTAGTCTGGCGGTCCCGCCCGGCCCGCATCCGCGGCCCCACCGGAAAGGCCCTCCATGTCCCTGCCCCAACCCAGCACGGACGCCGGACGCACCGCGCTCGACGCCTTCCTCGCCGCACCCGAGCGGGCGCTGGCCGCCTTCGACTTCGACGGCACGCTCGCGCCCATCGTCGCCGACCCGCGCACCTCCGCCCCCTACCCGGGGATCGTGGACGTGCTCGCCGACCTGGCCGCACTCATCGGCTCGGTCGCCGTGGTCACCGGCCGCCCCGCCGAGACGGCGGTGCGGCTGGGCGGCCTGGACCGGGTGCCCGGCATCACCGTGCTGGGGCACTACGGCGCCGAGCGCTGGGAGGGCGACCGCGTGGTCGCCGTCCCAGCGCCGCCCGGCGTGGAGGTGGTGCGCGAGGAGCTGCCCGGCCTGCTCGACGGTCTGGGCGCCCCGGAGGGCACCTGGATCGAGGACAAGGGGCGCTCGCTCGCGGTGCACACCCGGCGCACCGCCGACCCGGACGGCGCGCTCGCCCTGCTCACGCCCGCCCTGAGCGAACTGGCCCGGCGGTCGGACCTCCAGGTGGAGCCGGGCCGGATGGTCGTCGAACTCCGTCCACAGGGTGTGGACAAGGGCGCCGCGCTCACCGCGCTCGTCGCCGAGGCTGGTCCGCGCACGGTGCTCTACGCCGGTGACGACCTCGGCGACCTGCCCGCGTTCGACGCCGTGGTGGGGCTGCGGTCCCAGGGCGTCGAGGGCCTGAACGTGTGCTCGTCCTCGGACGAGGTCACCGCCGTGGCCGAGGCCGCCGACCTGGTCGTCTCCGGCCCCGCGGGGCTGGCCGACCTCCTGGGCGGGCTCGCCGACGCGATCCGCGGCGCCTCCGGGGCGTGACACCTCCAGGCATGACGCCTTCGGGGCGTGACGCGCTGATGTGCTGATGCGCTGATGCGCTGACCGGAAACGTTGGCGGTGTGGCGTGTGGGCTTTTCCCGCCGACGCACCCGTATCCGTCACCGTTCCCGTCCGGCGCGTGGGCGCGCTCCGGCTGTCCGCGAGGTATCGCCCCCGTCCGGCACACCTTCCCCCTCCGGCGCGTGGGCGCGCTCCCAACGCACGCCTCCGCCGTCACCGCCCGCCTCAGGACGACGACTCGTGCGCCTGCGGCGTGAGCGCCGACCGCGCGGCCGACCGCAGGTCCACCAGCCCGGTCCGGTCGCGCCCGTAGTGCACGGCGTTGGTGAGCACACCCACGTACCGGCCGCTCTGCGGGTGCATGAACAGGCTCGTCCCGGTGAAGCCGTTGTGGTAGACCACCCCCTCCGGGGTGACCAGCCAGCCCAGGCCGCGCCACAGCCGCGCCCCCGCGTCCACGTGCGGCTGCCAGCTCGTGCGCACGTAGGAGGACGGCACCGGCCCCCGGCCGCCGTCGTGCATCCGCAGGATCTCCCGGGTGAACGCGCCGAGGTCGATGGCGGTGCTGAACACCCCGGCGTGCCCCGCCACGCCGCCCATCAGCGCGGCCGCCTCGTCGTGCACCACTCCCCAGGTGGGCGCGGCTCCGGGGATGCGGCGCTCGGTGGGCGCCACACCGGGCGAACGCGTCAGGGGACCGAAGGCGGTGGAGCGCATGCCCATCTGCTCCCACAGGTCGCGGGTCAGCCGGTCCAGGCCCGTGCCGTAGAGGCGTTCCAGGAGCATGCCGAGCAGGATGAACCCGCGGTCGACGTAGGCGTAGCCCGGTTCCTCCAGCGGGTCGGCGAGGATGGCCTCCGCGAGGTCCCGGTCGGTGCCCACGTACCTCTCCAGCCAGGTCACCGGGTTGAGGCGGCCGGTGTGGGTGAGGATCTGCCGCGTGGTGATCTCCGCGCCGGGGAGGTGGTCCACGTCCAGGTACTCCGACATCGGGGCGTCCAGGTCCATGATCCCCTCGGCGACCGCCTGGCCGACCAGCGGCCAGGTCGCCATGACCTTCGTCAGGCTCGCGACGTCGTAGGCCACGTCCGGGGCGGTGTCGTGCTCGCCGTCGATTCGTCCGACGGCGACGAACTCCCACATGCCGCCGGTGCCGATCACGGCGGCGCCGCCGGGCAGCCACCCGGCGTCCACCATCACCTTCAGGACACCCCGAATCCGCGCCCCTGTCTCCGTGAGCCAGTCACCATCACGCACAACACGCCTCCCCCCGGGTGGTCTCGTCTTCCGGCGATACCCCGTTATCAGGTTGTTGTCACACGGGTCCCGGAGGTGCACAGGACGAAACCCTCGCAGGTCGCAGCCGTAATGAGGGCCGCGGCACGCGGCGGAGTAGTCTGGCGCCGGAGAAGCCCCGAGGAGGACGATGAGCAGCCAGACCCCCGTGCCCGCAGGTTTCCGCGGCGTGGCCGGAAACATCGGGATCAAGGACCCCAACGACGACTTCTTCGCGGTGGTGTCGGAGGTGCCCGCCCGCGTGTCCGCCGTGTTCACCCGGTCGCGGTTCGCCGGACCCAGCGTGCTGCTCAGCCGCCGATCGGCGGGCGGCNCGGTGATCGCCCGCAACGCCAACGTGGCCACGGGCAGGGTCGGCGACAGCCACGCCCACGAGCTCCAGGAGCGCGTGGCGCGGGCGGCGGGGGTGCCGCCCGAGGAGGTGCTGGTCGCCTCCACCGGCGTGATCGGCCGCCCGTACCCGATCGAGAAGGTCCGCGCCTACCTGGACGCGCTGCCCGCGGAGTTCCCCCCGGCGGACCTGGACCGCTCGGCCGCCGCGATGATGACCACCGACACCCGGCCCAAGACCGCCTCGGTGACGGTGGGCGGGGCGACGCTGACGGGCATCGCCAAGGGCGTCGGCATGATCGAGCCGAACATGGCGACCATGCTGGCCTGGTTCTTCACCGATGCCGAGCTGGAGCAGCCGGTGCTGGACGAGGTGTTCCGCCGGGTGGTGGACCGCACGTTCAACGCGCTGAGCATCGACACCGACACCTCCACCAGCGACTCGGCTGCGGTGTTCGCCAACGGGCTGGCCGGGCCGGTGGACGCGGCCGAGTTCGAGGCGGCGCTGCACGAAGTGGCCCTGGAGCTGGTCCGGATGATCGCCTCCGACGGCGAGGGCGCCAGCAAGCTGATCGAGGTGCGCGTGACCGGCGCGCGCGACGACGCCCAGGCCAAGCGGGTGGCCAAGGCCGTGGTGAACTCGCCGCTGGTGAAGACCGCCGTGCACGGCGCGGACCCCAACTGGGGCCGGGTGACGATGGCGGTCGGCAAGTGCGAGGAGGAGACCGACATCCTCCCCGACAACGTGCGGATCTCCTTCGGCGATGTGGAGACCTACCCGGCGGAGGCCACGGACGAGGTGCTGGAGCGCGCCGCCCAGCACATGAAGGGCGACGAGGTGGTGATCGGCGTCGGCCTGGGCATCGCCGACGGCGCCTTCACGGTCTACGGGTGCGACCTGACCGAGGGATACATCCGGATCAACGCCGACTACACGACCTGAACCGCCGGTCCGGGCCCGGAGGGGTTTCGGACAGCCAAGTCGGTCGGTCGCGGTCGACGGCGCCGTGCACAGCGGAGGCGGCACGGACGTAAAAGCGGCACAGCAGAAGCGGCACGGTAGAGGCGACACAGCGGAGGCGGCACCACCCTTGTCCACAGGGGGTGGTGCCGCCTCTTCTTTCGCGGTTTCCTGGTTATAGGGGGCCCACGGCCTTCGGCAGCATGGGCGCGCCCGCGAACCCGTGCGGCATCGGCGTGCCCGCAGCCGCCCCCTCCGCCGTGATCTTGTACTTATAGCGAGGTTGGACGGTCGAGACGCGCTATAAGTACAAGATCACCGCAGTTCAGAACCCTCGTGGCACACCAGCAACGCTTCTGGCCGGGCTGTCAGATGTGGACGGCCGGGCCGTCGGTCATCCTGCCCGAGCGCATGAACAGCGACAGCACCGCGGCGACCAGCATGACCGCCGCCGCGATGGTGAAGGCGAGCTGCAGGCCCTCCATGAACGCCAGGTTGCTGGCCCCGGTCACGGCCGCCACGACCTCCGGGGTCGCGCCCTCGGGCAGCACCGCGCCGCCCTGGGCCACGACGCTCTGCATGCCCGCCAGCTCCTCGGCGGCGGGTTCGGCCAGCCCCGCGGCGGCGAAGTGGCCGGGCAGGGTGGAGACGATGGTCGCGGACATGACCGCGCCCAGGACCGCGGTGCCGAGGGAGCCGCCCAACTGCATGGCGGCCTGCTGCACGGCCGAGGCGACACCGGCGTACCGCACGGGGGCATTGCCGATGATCGCCGCGGTGGCGCCGGTCATGATCAGGCTCAGGCCCATGCCGAGCAGGACGAATCCGGCCGAGATGTAGAGCACGCCCGTGTCGACCCTCAGCAGCGACAGCATGAACATGCCCGCCGCCGCCAGCAGCAGACCCGCCGTCGTGGGCGGCCGGGCGCCGACCCGGTCCAGGACCCGGCCCGCGATCGGCGAGGTGATCGCCATCAGCGCGGTCATGGAGATGAGCTGGAGGCCGGTCTGGGCGGGGCTCATGCCCCGCACGCCCTGGAGGTAGAACGTGATGAAGAACAGCGAGCCCATCAGGCTCAGCGCCATCGCGACCGTCAGGACCGCGCCGATGGAGACCGAGGGGTTGGCGAACAGGCCGAGCGGGAGCAGGGGCTGCTCCGCACGGCGTTCCCACACGAGGAAGGCCACGGCGAAGACCGCCGTGACGGCGAGCGAGCCCAGTGTGACGGGGTGGCCCCAGCCCACGCTGGGCGCCTCCACCAGGGCCCACACCAGGGCGAAGATGGCGATGCTCAGCAGCACGATGCCGGGAACGTCCATCCGGCTCCCGGCGTCGGTCGGCTTGTTGGCGGCCAGCAGCCACAGGCCGAGTCCGAGGGCGACCGCGCCCACCGGGACGTTGATGTAGAAGACGGCCTCCCAGCCGAAGGAGCCGACCAGGACGCCGCCCAGGATGGGGCCGCCCGCCGTGGCGGCGCCGATGAGGCTGCCGAAGACGCCGAAGGCCCGGCCGAGCTTGCTGGGCGGGAAGCTGGCGCGCAGCAGGCCCATCGCCGAGGGCAGGAGCAGCGCCCCGAAAACGCCTTGCAGCACCCGGAAGGCGACGAGCATGATGACACCGGCGGACAGCGCGATCGCCACGGAGCTGAGGACGAAGCCGACCGCGCCCACGAGGTAGGTGTTGCGGTAGCCGAAGCGGTCGCCGATCTTGCCCGCCGTGATCAGGAAGACCGCCAGGCCGAGCAGGTAGCCGTGGGTCACCCACTGGAGTTCGGCCAGCGAGGCGCCCAGACTCGTGCCGATCGCGGGGTTGGCGACGGCCACGATGGTGCCGTCCAGCGCCACCATCATCACGCCGAAGGCGATGGCGACCAGGGTCGCCCAGGGGCTCTCCGTCCAGCGCTGTCCGCGCTTCGTCTGCTCCGTCTCCGGAGCCGCCTTCGGGACGGTCTGTGCGGTCATGGTTCCCCCTGCGTGCCGGTGCCGATGTCGTCGTCCGCATGATTATGTCGGTCGCTGACTCTTTGCAGCAAGTGCGTTTTGTCAGTCGCTGACGTAATCTGTTTCACACGGTATCCTCGGTCGTCAGACCTCGGTCGACAGAGCCGAGACCAGCGGGCAGAGCCAACACGTGAGAGGCACGTCCATGAGCACGACGAGCGCCGAACCGGGGGAGCAGCTCGGGCTGCGCGAGCGCAAGAAGGTCCGGATGCGCGAGTCCCTCATGGAGTCGGCGCTGCGCCTGTTCCACGAGAAGGGTTACCAGCGGACGACGACAGAGGAGATCGCCTCCTGCGTCGGGGTCTCCCAGCGCACGTTCTTCCGCTACTTCGGCTCCAAGGAGGACGTAGTCCTGGAGGCGGTCGAGGACATCGACGAGCAGCTGTTCGCCGCCCTGCTCGCCCGCCCCGCCGACGAGTCGCCGTTCACCGCGCTGCGCAACGCGATGCTCGACCACTGGGACTACCTCGAACGCGAGATGCTCCACCTCCAGGGCAGCGCCATGGGGCTGGTGTCCGAGAGCCCCGAGCTGATCGAGGTCAACATGCGCTACTGCCACCGCAGGCAGGAGCGGCTGGCACGGGCGCTGGGCAGGCGGACCGGTGTCGACCCGGTCACCGACCCGCGTCCGGGGGTCCTGGCCTCGGTGTTCCTGTCCGTGCTCAACAGCGGTCACCAGGCGTGGTGCGTGTCCGGCTCCAGCGACGTGGAGGACCTGGTCCAGGCCTTCCTCGAACGGTTCGACCTGGTGCCCGAGGTCGTTGGCGGCCAGTGGGAGTGCCCGCGAGGCTGAACGGCTGAACGGCTGAACGGCTGAGCGGCTGAGCGGCTACACAGCCTCGCGGGTCCTCTGTTGGGTTCACATGGGGAACCTCAGTCGAACAGGGCGCACCAGACGCGCACCAGGTCCCGGAGTTCGTCGAACTCTCCGGCCGGAGTGCTGGCTGTGGTTGCAGTCGTGGATGTGGCGCAAGCCGTTGCTGTGGCGGAGGGCNGGAAGCCGCGGCCGTGGCGGGAGCTGTGATCGTGGCAGAAGTCGTGAACGCGGCGGAAGGCGGTGCGGCCAGCAGGTCACCGACCGGAACCCGTGGCGGCGGAGGCATGTAGGGGCGGACCAGCGCGCCCGCCGTGCGGTCGGGGTTCAGGGTGGGGCGGCGCGTCTCGGGGACAGGTCGTGGCCCAGGGACAGGCCGCAACGCGGGGGCGGATCGCAGTGCGGAGGCGGGCTGCGGCGCAGAGGTGGGCCGTGACACGGAGGCGGGTCGCGGTGCGGAAGCGGATCGCGGTCCCGGTCGCGGCGCGGGAACGGGTCGCGATTCAGGGACGGGGCGCGGTCGCGGCACGGGGGCGGACGGAAGCTCGGGGCGCAGCGGCGCACTCTCGATGGCCCTGACCCGGCGACGCGTGCCGAGCAGGTGTCCCAGCATCCACGCGAGCGCGGCGGCGCACAGCGCTCGTAGCTGTTCGGCCCACGAACGGTGACGCCTGCGGTGCCTGCCGATAGGGTTTTCCACGGTCTCCTCCTGGTGCTTTCAGGTGGTGATCACGCCCCGGCCCGGTGCTCGTAACACCGGTTCGGGGCACCTTGTTTTCTGTTGCGTTCGCGCGGGTGTCATTGGCCCCTGCTGGGGCTGCGCTTCCCGCTCACGGTCAAAGTGGCCGGAGGGAACGAAGGGATCGGAGTTCGCGCTCGGTGGCGCGGATGGCCTCGTCCAGCAACTGCGGCGTGACCGCTCTCAGCGGTGTGGCCTGGTGTGGTCCGAGGTGGAAGGCGAAGAAGCGGCGCGAAGCCGGTCCCCACAGCACCCACCAGCGTTCGTGGAGTTGTTCCAGCAGGCGCGCGGCCTCGTACTGGGCGGCGTCCTGGCTGCGGTCCCACGCCATTGCTGGCTGTTCAGGCCGCGACGGCGTCGTCGGGCTCGGGGACGGGTGCGTAGGGGTCGACGTGTGCCCAGACCGTCAGGGGCATGCCGGGCTCGCCGTTCCAGCCCCACTCCACGGAGAGGCTGTCCACGAGGTGCAGGCCGCGTCCGCCGACGCGAAGGGTGCCGTTTTGTGGTGACAGACGGGGAAGGCACGCGGGCTGGCCCGGGCGCGGCCCGTCGTCGGTGACCGCCAGGTGGATGACGTGCTTCGGCAGGTGTCGCATCTGGATCTTCACCCGGCCGCCGGGGGCACCGGAGGCGGTGTGCGTCCAGGCGTTGGTGACCAGTTCGCTGACCACGAGCACCAGGGAGAAGGTCCGGTGGACCTGAACCCGCGCGCCCCGCTGGCACCAACTGCGTATCTGGGCCACCTGGTTCACCTCAGACCCGAAGAACGCCGTGCGCACCCCGGTACCGCCCTTCCCCCGACGCGGCAGCTCGCTCGCGCCATCCTCCGCCGCCCGCCTCGGTCGCGGTACACCAAAGCTGTTCATCGTGCTTCCTCCCTGAGGGCACTCAGAGCCTGACCCATGTATTGCGTGACCATCCCCTCACGGAGGGGAATCTCAGCATGGAATCAGTGTGCACGGAGCAATGCCTTGACGCAAGGTGTTCTAGGGAATTATTCCCTGAGGGACTATGCGAGAAGTTGGTTACGAAGCGGAACTTGCGCCAAACTTGGGACACCACACTGCGAGGAGGCGTCCGTGAGCAGACCCACCGCGTCCGTCGCGCGACGGATCGTCGCTCGTGTCATGCGAGACGCACGCATCCGCAACAGCATCACCGCAACCAACGCGGCTTCCGTCGCGGGCTTCGCTCAAGGAACACTGACCAAGTACGAACGGGCTGAGAACCCGTTCCCCAAGACCGTGGTCTACCGCCTCGCTGACTTCTACGGCTTGGATTCCGAAGTCCGCGACAAGCTCGTGGACCTGGCGGGCCAGCGCACTTTGGGCTGGTGGCAGGTCTACAAGGACATCCCCGACTGGTTCGCGACCTACGTCGCCTTCGAATCCGAAGCCCTGGAGGTCTCCACCTACCAGGACAGCGTGATCCCCGGTCTACTCCAAACGCCGGACTACGCCCGCGCCCTTCTGGCCTCGGATGTGCGCTCCGGAACTCCTGAGCAGATCGAGGCCCAAGTCGAGGTCCGAACACAACGCCAGACCCGCTTGACTGGTGGGAACCCTCTGCGCCTCCACACCGTCTTCAACGAGGCTGCACTGCATCGGCCCGGTGGTGACACCGAGACCATGCGCCAACAGCTGGAGTTCCTGATCGAACGCGCCGACCTGGACAACATCCGCCTTCAGGTACTCCCCTTTGACGCCGGGGTGCACACAGCCAGCGAAACCAGCTTCATGATCATGAAGTTCCCGGACCTACTGGAGAACGTGGAGATCGGGGACCTGGTCTACATCGAGTACAAACTCGGGTCGCTCTATCTGGAAGAGGCCAGCGAGACAGAGGCATTCCAAGAGACGTTCGAGCACGTCCAAAACGTCGCGCTCTCCCCACCAGCCTCGATCGAGCTGATCCAGAAGGTGATCGAGACACGTTATGCGCACAACGCCTGATCAGGAGCAACGAGTGAAGACGAAGGTCACCGACATCAACTGGCACAAGTCCAGCCACAGCGGCAGCTCAGGCGGCGAGTGCGTCGAGGTCGCGGAAGGTCAGAGCGTGCTGGTCCGCGACACCCAGAACCGCGAACTCGGCCACCTCGCCTTCACCACCCCCGAGTGGA